>DVJD01000071.1 GCA_018710785.1 Candidatus Fimimorpha excrementavium | reverse complement strand
GCGGTCTGAATAGGATCAGCCAAGAGGTGGGAATACTTTGCTGGACCGCTTCCACTTAAAATAGGAACCTCTGGAAAACATTCACAGGCCGAAGGGAGCGAACCTTTTTCCTGACGGGATTTGAAAAACGTCGGTACTTGATTTTTCCGGCTCCTTTGGAGCGCAGAAAAATCTTAGTACCGCTACGTTTTTCACTAAGCGAGAGCGTCCCGACAGGGAAAAGGTTCGCTCCCTTCGGCCGTCCGGGTCCTCGTTTGGTTCACAATTTATTCACTCATGCGTTTGTCCTGAGGGATAAAAGGAAAGACTTGAAAAATTTGCTCCGATATGATACGGTTATATCAATGATGCAGGAGGGATTGTCCGGACTGCCTGTCCGTCAGCGGCCGCAGAAGCGGCGGAAAAGCTGCAGAAGCAGCGGGAGTGTCCAATGAAAAATATCCATGGAAAACAGAGGATAGTGGAATCCGGAATCCGGGATGCGCAGCTCCTTCGTCAGGATAAGATGTGTTTTAAGGCTATGGAGGCGATTTTTGTTCCAGAAGGAACAGAACTTCATGGCTTTTTTTGTCTGAAAAATGAAACGATGGTCCCGGCAGGACGGTTAAGCATGTCTGCGGGGCCGGAATTGGATGCGGAAAAAGATGGGAGAGAAATGATGGAGACAAAAGAATTACTGCAAAAAATTAAAGAAGGAAGTTTGTCGGTGGAGGAAGGAGAAAAACTGCTTCGCAGACAGCCGTTTGAAGACATGGGGTATGCAAAGATTGATACCCATCGGAAAATCCGCTCCGGATTTGCGGAAGTGATTTTCTGCAGCGGAAAAGCGGATGAACATCTTATGAGCATCTATGAACGGATTTACCGTGAAGAGGGCGAAGTGTTCGGAACCAGGGCGTCCGGGGAACAGTATGAAATGATTAAAAAATCTTTTCCTGAGACGATTTATGATCCCATTTCTCGAATTATCAAAATTGAAAAAGAAGGGAAAAAGAAAATTGGAAATATAGCTGTATGCACTGCGGGTACGGCCGATATTGCAGTGGCAGAAGAAGCGGCGCAGACGGCGGAGTTTTTCGGCTCCAAGGTCAGCCGAATATATGATGTGGGCGTATCCGGAATACACAGGCTTTTGGCAAGACTGGATGTGATCCAGGAAGCGAACTGTGTGATTGCTGTGGCCGGTATGGAAGGCGCTTTGGCCAGTGTGCTGGGTGGGCTGGTGGATAAACCAGTGATTGCGGTTCCCACATCAGTGGGATACGGTGCCAGTATGCATGGGCTTGCAGCGCTGCTGACGATGATCAATTCCTGCGCCAATGGAATATCAGTGGTCAACATTGATAATGGATATGGCGCCGGGTATATTGCCACTCAGATTAATCGGCTGGGGTGCAGGGAATAAGCAGAATGGAGGGAATATGAGAAGATTATTATATTTTGAGTGTAATAGCGGAATCAGCGGGGATATGGCGGTGGCAGCGCTTTTGGATTTGGGCGCGGATCAGGAAAAACTGAAAGCTGCGCTGGACAGCCTGCCGGTCAAAGGATTTCGCTATGAGATAAAGCGGGTGAAGAAAGCTGGGCTGGATGCCTGTGATTTCTCTGTTATATTGGATGCGGATCATGAGAATCACGACCACGATATGGCCTATCTTCATGGTCCTGCGGGGGAGATCCATATTCATGACCATGAGCATACGGACCATCCGCATGGACATGACGGAGGAGATCCGCATGGGCATTCCCATGGACATGGGGACGAAGGCCACGGACATGAACATAAACATGAACATCGGAATTTGAATGATATTTTGCATATCCTATCTCATGCGGATCTGGCGCCTGGGGCGCGCAGTCTGGCGGAGCGGATTTTTATGATCTTGGGGAGGGCGGAGGCCAAAGCCCATGGCGTCAGTTTGGAAGACGTCCACTTCCATGAAGTGGGCGCCGTGGATTCCATCGTGGATATTGTGGCGGCAGCGGTCTGCCTGGACAGCCTGGGAATCCGGGAAATAGTCGTACCGGTTTTGTGTGAGGGAACCGGAACCGTCCGCTGTCAGCATGGTATTCTGCCGGTTCCTGTGCCTGCGACGGCCAATATTGTGGAAGAATCCGGCCTGAAGATGCAGATTATGGATATGAAAGGAGAGTTTGTGACCCCCACAGGGGCAGCGATTGCAGCCGCAGTGAAGACAGAAGACAGACTTCCGGAAGCCTTTTGCATTAAAAAGATCGGTTTGGGAGCCGGGAAGCGGTCCTATGAACGGCCGAGCCTTCTGCGCGTGATGATTTTGGAGGCAGAGGAAAGGACGCAGAAGGACCGTATTGTGAAATTGGAAACCAATGTGGATGACTGCACAGGGGAAAACCTGGGATATGTGATGGAACGCCTGATGCAGGCGGGAGCCAGAGATGTTCACTATACCCCCGTGTACATGAAAAAGAACCGTCCGGCGTATCAGATCAATGTGATTTGTGACAGAGAGCATGTCTCGGAAATGGAAGCCATTTTGTTCGCAGAGACGACTACCATAGGAATCCGCCGTGCGGAGATGGAGAGAACAGTTTTAAAAAGGGAAATGCTGACCGTGGAAACCGCGTTTGGAAAGGCACTGGTGAAGGTGTGCCAGACAATGGATGGAAAGACAAACTATTATCCGGAATATGAAAGCGTCGCACAGCTTTGTCGGGAACATGGGGTGCCATTTGGCGAGATGTACCGCACGGTCCTGAAATCTGTTTCTGACGGGCAGACTGCTTAAAAGAAAACGGCGGCATGCAAAGAGCAAAGAAAAGGCGAGGAGTGATCTTCGTCTGTATAGAGGGAGAAGAGAATGAAACGAGACATGGAAAACAGCGGCTGGAAAGAGAAACTGCAGAACCTGCAATCGCAGCTTTTGACCGATACGAAGAACGCCGTCGGCGTGGCATTTTCCGGGGGCGTAGACAGCAGCCTTTTGCTGAAAATTGCGTGTGAATGTGCAAAAAAGAATGGCACGAAGGTTACGGCATTTATGATGCAGACCGAACTGCTGCCCATCGGCGACGTGGATGTGGCCAGACAGGTGGCAGAGGAGGCAGGGGCCGAGCTTTTCATTTTGTCAACGGACGTACTTAAGGAGGCCGGGATCTCCAACAATCCGACGGACCGCTGCTATCTCTGCAAGAAAACCATTTTTGCCAAAATGAAAGCGGAGGCAGAAAAAAGGGGGATTTCGGTTCTTTTGGAGGGAACCAATGCAGACGACCTTCTGGTTTACCGTCCGGGAATCCGGGCTATCCGGGAGCTGGGAATCAAAAGTCCCCTGGCAGAAGCGTCGGTGACGAAACGTGAAGTGAGAGCCATGGCCGCGGCGTATGGCATTGCAGTGGCGGACCGGCCTTCTTCTCCCTGCATGGCCACCCGTTTCCCCTATGGAGCAGAACTGACCTTGGAACAATTGAATCGGGTGAAGGAAGGAGAAGAATACCTGAAAGGTTTGGGACTTTACAATGTACGCCTGCGGATCCATGGGAATGTGGCCAGGATCGAGGTGGACGGTTCTGCCATGGATGAGATGATAAAAAAGAGACAGGAAATTGTATCCTGTCTCAAAGATTTGGGTTATTCTTATATTACGCTGGATCTGGAAGGATTCCGCAGCGGCAGCATGGACATCTTTGCGAATCAATGATCCTTTTCCTGAGGATGTCCGTCGGCCCCGCCTGGTTCGGCGGCGGCAGCGGATTCCCGCAGAGAAGCCTTCGGAGGAACCGGGCGGGTATCCGCGGGAGCCTTTTGGCCCAGGGAAAATGTCTTGGTGGCATCGGGGTCCGGCGGGACAGCCAGATCCGGCTGTGTCTTATCAAACACGGAACGATCCACATGGACCGAGTACTGGTCTTCCATGGCATAATCCAGAGGATCCAGTTTGGCATAGTCAAACTCCGGACTGCTGTCATCAGAATCGCCGTCAGTCTGCGGAGCGGAAGGATCGTCATAGTCCTGGGGGTCTGTATAGTCGTCATAATCCCCGGTATCGTCATATCCGTCATACGCCTCATAATCGGAGGGCTCTTCATACCCGTCGTTCGCGGGATTTCCATAACGATCATAGTCATAAGAAGCGTCATCACCGTACATGCCGTAAGGATCGGCATGGCCCGGTCTGACATTGGAAGTTTCATAGACCGTGCGTACCTTTTTCTTCGTTTTCTTTTTGCGGCCGAAGAGAGAAGAAAAGCGGTCCAGGAGGGACGGCCGTCCGCTTTTTCTCTGCCGCCTCCGGCTTCTGTACTCGTCTTGCGCAGCTCTGTCCCGACTGCGGCGTTCCCTCCAGTATCCTCTGTCTTTCCAGGGCTTTAACTGGAAGACAAAACTCAGGATGGAGATGAGAATGCCGCAGATCCAGACCAGAGAGGGATTCCCGCCATTTATGAGATAGTAAAGCTGCAGAGCACCGAGTCCTCCGCAGATGGAAGTGGCCAGTATGATAACAATATGTTCATATAGGTTGGATAAAATTCCAACGATGACGCCCGCGATCAGATAAAAAAGCAGGGCTTGCCTGGAATCGGTGGGAAAGAAGAAGTAAAACCCGAAAAATGTCAATCCTGCGCAGAGCACAAATAATCCGACCCGGTACAGGGCGAAAGCAGTGACACCGCCGAAAAAAGCTCCGATGGCTCCGGCGATCAGTGTAATCTGCAGGGACTGCTGGAAATAAATGGATCCCCCGGCTCCGATGGCACATCCGATCAACACGCCGATCAGCGTACACCATACCTTTCGCAGTGTATATCCAAAAAAACAATTTAATAAGGCTATGATAAAACCAATCCAAAGGACAATGGGACCATAGGGACCCTGAAGAAAATCGGTGACGGCAGAGAAAATCTGCGGCAGCGGCAAATTCGAAATATCCATGATCAAATGCCTCCTTTCCTTGCCCTGTAATTATAAAGAAATTTTTGTACTTGTCAAGCTGTTGGAATAGACACAAAATGACTGGTTTTGTTGTATTTATTTGATTTATGTTGAAAAAGCGGTAAAATACCGAAAAAAAGTGTTTGTGAAAAAACAAACATTCCAATATCAACAAAAAACCACATCAAAATCAACAAAAAAACAGAAATATGGCAATTGATAACCGGCACTGCAGGAGATATAATAAAACCATCAAAGGGAAACAGCAAAAAATGATAGAAATCCGAACAGGAAAAAGGGAAAGGAGAAACGGTTATGAGGATTTTGGAATCAAAGTTTGTAAAGGGGTTTATCAAAATGGCAGATGACGGATACCATCAGGGATGGCATGAGAGAAATGGCGGAAATCTTTCTTACCGGCTGATGGAAAGTGAAGTGGAAAGCATTCGTCCCAGACTGAACGCGCCAGGCGAGTGGCAGCCCATCGGTGCTCATGTACCCGGGTTGGCAGGAGAATTTTTTCTGGTGACAGGGAGCGGAAAATATTTCCGAAATATTATTGTGGATCCGGAAGTCTGCATTGCCATCATTGAACTGGATGATAAGGGGGAGAATTACCGAATCCGCTGGGGTCTGGTGGAAGGCGGCAGACCGACCAGTGAACTTCCGGCGCATCTAATGAATCATGAAGTGAAAAAGAGGGTAACCAATGGAAGGCATCGTGTGATATACCATGCTCATACAACGAACGTGATTGCGCTGACGTTTGTGCTGCCGCTCAATGATGAAGTATTCACAAGAGAGCTGTGGGAGATGGCCACAGAGTGCCCGGTGGTATTCCCGGACGGAGTGGGAGTCCTGCCCTGGATGGTTCCGGGCGGCGAAGAGATCGCCATCGCCACCAGCAAGCTGATGGAGAAATATGATGTGGCAATCTGGGCACATCATGGCATGTTTTGCTCCGGTGAAAATTTTGATCTGACCTTTGGCCTGATGCATACGGTGGAAAAATCAGCGGAGATTTTGAATAAGGTTATGGCTATGACGCCGCATAAACTTCAGACGATTACTCCTCAAAATTTCCGTGATTTGGAAAAGGGATTCAACATTCATCTGCCGGAACGTTTTCTGTATGAAAAATGAGGGATGAATCGCCGGTTGAGAGCAGGAGAAGCGCATGAATGAACTATTTGCGAACAAAATGGATACCCGGACGACCGCAGGGGAGCAAACCATCTTCCATCGGGGCGCTCTCGCTTATAGAAAACATAGCGGTACATAAGATTTTTCTGCGCCGTATCCGGCTGGAAAAATCAAGTACCGATGTTTTCTAAAACCCTCTGGAAGATGGTTTGCTCCCCTGCGGTCTGAGTATGATCAGCCAAGAGGTGGGAATACTTTGCTGGACCGCTTCCACTTAAAACATGAACCTCTGGAAAACATTCTCTCCGGCCGTCCGGATTTCCATTTTGTTCAAAAATTGTTCATCCATGTGTTTCTCCTGGATTGAGAGGAAAATCGGTAGACGAACGGCTGCTTTTATATTATGATAATAGAATAACGGAACGACGCTGGCTGCTGCAAAAAAACGGCCGGACAAAAAACTGTCCGATGGTTTTTGCAGCAGTTTTTGGTACTTTAAAGGACAGAAGAGAAAGCAGGTATGGGAGATGAATTACACGTTTTTTGAACTGGCATGGCTTTTTTTCGCTTATTCATTTCTGGGATGGGTTTTGGAGACTGCCGTTGGAACGGTGAATAGGAAACGCTTTGTCAATCGGGGATTTGTGACAGGCCCCATCTGTATGGTATACGGAATCGCTGCAGTGGGAATGAGTGTCTTTCTGTGGGAACTGACGGATACTATCCCGGCCCTTTTTCTCGGATGTGCGGTTATCGCTACGGCAACGGAATGGTTTGCGGGAAAAACGCTGGAGAAGATGAACCGCAAGAAGTGGTGGGATTACTCCCATAAAAGATGGAATTTTGATGGTTATATCTGCCTTTCTTACAGTATTCTTTGGGGAATCCTTGGTGTGTTGGCCATAAAGATTGTCAATCCGATGATGGTCAGTATGTATCATGTTCTGCCGCAGGTGGCAGGAGAAATTCTTTTGTGGGTGCTTATGGGAATCACAGTTTTGGATGTGATTGCGTCCGGAGCTGCCGTATCCAGGCTGAAGCGCGATATGCCGCGGGTAAGGCATTTTCACAGAAGACTTGGAACCATTACCGTTCGTTTTGGAAATTGGATTGTGACTCATGTGAGCCGCCGTATGGTCAGGGCCTATCCGGTTGTAGAAGAAAAAGCGGAGACGGTGGAAAAAGAGGGGAAGTTTGCGGAGGGATGCGGATTTTATAAATTATTCTGGCTGTTTTTCATCGGCGCATTTCTGGGAGATCTGGTGGAAACCATATTCTGTCGGCTGACGGCAGGGGTATGGATGAGCCGCAGCAGTTTGGTCTGGGGTCCCTTCAGCATTGTGTGGGGATTGGCTATTGCCATCGCAACAGCGCTGATGTATAAGGACAAGGACAAGCCGGACCGCCATATTTTCTTTGTCGGTACATTTTTGGGAGGCGCATATGAATACATATGCAGTGTGTTCACGGAGATTGTATTTGGAAAAGTATTCTGGGATTACAGCGCTATCCCATTTAATCTGGGAGGCAGAATCAATTTGCTGTACTGTTTCTTTTGGGGAATTGCAGCTGTGGTATGGATCAAGCTGCTGTATCCGAAGATTTCCTGGCTGATTGAGAAGATACCAAAAAAGGCAGGCGTGGCGGCCACATGGGTTTTAGTGGTTTTTATGACGGCAAATGTGGTGATGTCTGTGGGCGCGCTGGTACGCTATGACGCCCGTTCCAGAGGAATCGCGGCGGACAGCCGATGGGAACAGTATATGGATGAACATTACGATGACGAGACCATGAAACGCATTTATCCCAATGCCGTGGACGCGGGATGAAAACCGGAAAAAAAGTCAAGAAATACGGAACAAAAGAAGTGGTTTTCTGAAGTGGATATGTTATGATAAAAGCAGTGGGAAAAGGTCCGCTGCTTTTTTGGGTGATAAGCCGGGAAAGCGGCGGACAGCAGCTGGGATGTACAAAATGATAAAATGATATGACAGGAGGGCGTGCAATGAACAGAATTTATCATGTGGCATTGACAGGAAATGATGCTTGGGAAGGCTCCAAAGAAAAACCATTTCGGACCATATCCAAAGCTGCGGATCTGGCGGAAGCAGGAGATCGTGTAGTAGTACATGAAGGGATATACCGGGAATGGGTAAAGCCAAAGCACAGCGGGAGGAGCGAGATCAGCCGGATCATTTTTGAAGCCGCTGAGGGAGAAAAGGTAGTTATCAAAGGATCTGAGAGAATACGCAGCTGGGAATGTGTCGGGGGTACTGTATGGAAATGTCTTTTACCCAATGCTTTTTTCGGTACGTACAATCCATATAAAGAAGCTTTGTTTGGGGATTGGTTTGTGGCACCGGCAGATGCATCCCTGCATACCGGGGATGTCTATCTGAATGGTAAGTCTTTTTATGAAGCCCGCACGCTTCAGGAGGTGGAGCATCCTGTGAAGCGGACCCGCGGCTACGGTTCTCCATGGACGGAAGAGTCGGAGATGATTTTGGAACCGGAGCAAACGCTATATCAGTGGTACTGCGAGTCCGATCAGGAAAATACGACCATCTATGCCAACTTCCAGGGAGCAGATCCCAATGAAGAGGTGACGGAAATCAATGTCCGCAAGTGCTGTTTTTATCCGGACCGTCCGGGGAGAAATTATATTACGGTGCGCGGATTTGAGATGGCCCAAGCAGCCTGCCCATGGACACCGCCGACGGCGGATCAGCCGGGCCTGTTGGGGGCTCACTGGAGTAAGGGATGGATCATCGAAGATAATATCATCCATGATGCCAAATGCAGCGGAATCAGTATCGGAAAAGAAGCGTCTACGGGCCACAATCTGTGCACCAGGCATCATAGAAAACCAGGATATCAGTATCAGATGGAGGCCGTATTCCGTGCCTTGCAGATTGGATGGAGCAAGGAAACCATCGGTTCTCACATTATCCGGAACAATGTGATCTATGACTGCGGCCAGAATGGCATCGTGGGCCATATGGGATGTGTATTCAGCGAAATTTATGGAAATCATATTTATAATATTGCAGTGAAACATGAATTCTTTGGCTATGAAATTGCTGGTATTAAACTGCATGCTGCCATTGATGTTCAGATTTATCACAATCATATTCACAACTGTACCTTGGGAACTTGGCTGGACTGGCAGGCCCAGGGGACGAGAGTATCCAGAAATCTGTATCATGACAATGACAGGGATCTGATGGTGGAAGTGACCCACGGGCCTTATCTGGTGGACCATAATATCTTCGCCTCTGCTTACAATTTCGATAATGTGGCACAGGGAGGAGCCTATGTTCACAATCTCTGCTGCGGCTGTATGCGTCGGGAAGATGTTCCCCACCGCTCGACACCGTATCATTTCCCCCATACCACGCAGGTGGCCGGAACGGCGGTGGTATACGGCGGCGATGACCGGTTCTATCAGAATATTTTTGTGGGAGGAGTTCCCCTGGAACGGGCGGAATATTCCTGCGGCACGGACAGCTACAACGGAAGTCCGTCCTCTCTGGAAGAGTATGAACAGGAGGTCATCCGCCGGGGCAATGGAGATCTGGAACAGTTCATGGAGGTGCGGCAGCCCGTCTATGCCAGAGGAAATGTCTATTTAAACGGGGCAGGCGTGTATGAGCGGGAATGCAACTGTTATGTCAGCCATGAAGATCCCCATATCTCGCTGACCGAAGAGGCAGATGGGATCTATCTGGAACTGGATGTGACGCCGGAGATGGTATCCGTTCCCACAAAGATCATAACCACGGAAACGCTTGGCATGGTGCGGATCGTGGAAGCACCCTATGAGACGCCCCAGGGCGGACGGCTGGTGTTTGACACTGACTACCATGGGAAGGCGCGGACAAAGGAACCAAAGGCAGGCCCGTTTGAGGGGCTGAAGCCGGGAAGAAACAGAATAAAAGTATGGGAGGTATAAACGCAATGCTTCAAGTGGCAAAGACTCCGCCCATGGGGTGGAACAGCTGGGACTGCTATGGCGCCAGCGTAACGGAAGAGGAACTGATGGCAAATGCCGAATATATGGCAAAGTATTTAAAACCCTATGGCTGGGAGTATGTCGTATGCGACATCCAATGGTATGAGCCGACCGCGGACGGTTCCCAGTATCACAAATTCGCCGATCTGTGCATGGATGAGTATTCCAGACTGATTCCGGCCGAAAATCGGTTTCCGTCTTCGGCGGGGGGCAGGGGCTTTGGACCCATCGCGGACAGAATCCATGCCATGGGATTGAAGTTCGGCATCCATATCATGCGGGGAATCCCGCGGCAGGCAGTTCACAGAAATACAAAAATATACGGCACAGATATGACGGCCAGACAGGTGGCGAAGTCATATTCCATATGTGCCTGGAATACGGATATGTATGGAGTGGATTCTGCGGCAGAGGGGGCACAGGAATACTACAATTCCATTTTCAATTTGTATGCATCCTGGGGTGTGGATTTTGTGAAGGTGGACGACATCTGCAACATGAAATATAGGCCCCAGTCCCCTTATGCGGATAGAGATGAAATTGAGATGATACGAAAAGCCATCGACCAGTGCGGACGTGATATGGTCTTAAGCCTTTCTCCCGGTCCGGCCGTTCTGAAGGAGGAAAAACATCTGAAGGCCCATGCCAACATGTGGCGTATGACCGATGATTTCTGGGATGTGTGGGAAGCCTTGTATGCCATGTTTGAGCGATGTGAAAAATGGGCGCCCCATGTGGGAGAACATCACTGGCCAGACTGCGATATGCTGCCGCTGGGCCATATCGGCATCCGTTCCAGCGAACACGGGTTTACCGATCGGATGACCCATTTCACCCGAGAGGAACAGAAAACCATGATGACCCTGTGGGGAATCTTCCGTTCTCCGCTGATGATGGGAGGCGAGATGCGGGATAATGACGACTGGACGCTTTCCCTGCTGACCAATGAAGATTTGCTGGCCATCCACCGGGAGGGACGCGGTGCCAGACAGTTTATGAGAGAGGATGAGATTGTGGTATGGAACAGCCGCCTGACGGACGGCAGAGACTGCATTGCGCTGTTTAATTTAAACGACGAAGAAAGAAAGGTGTCGTATGCCATGGAGCAGGCCGGGGTATCGCAAAGACAGTCGGCAAAAGAAATATGGGGGCAGAAGGTACAGGTGGAACAGGGCGTTATTTCAGCCGAGATTCCTCCCCATGGCTGTATCTGTCTACTGCTGTCCTAATGGTGAGCGGGACTGCTTTGCAGGAAAGCGGTAAGCAGGGTTTGGCCCGTTGCTGTCCGGAAAATGGAGCGCAGGGTATTTTCATTTTGCTCTGGAAGGGACTCCTCCTTCAGGTTAATCAGCAGATCTGCTTCCACCAGTATTTGAAGCAGAGGATCGCGGGACGCCTGCTCATAGCAGTGGTGGTGCAGCACCAGATCCAGGATACGGTCATGGCAGGATGAATCATAGCCTGCTTCTTTCAGCATGGAATGTACCATGGCGGGTGCCTCTTTTTGCTGGTTTTGCTGGCTGGCATCCCCGTAGAGCTGCTTGCACCGTTTAATGGGGATGTCATGCAGGATGGAGGCTGCCAGTAAGACGCTGCGTTCGTTTTCCGTGCAGCCCTCCCGCGTTCCGATCAGCTGCGCCATGGCATATACGCTTAAAATATGCCGGGTGCGGCGCGGATGGCCCTCCTCATAGGTGAGGGCATTCATTAAAAGAATGGATTCGTTGTGAGTCATAAAGTCCTCCTAAATAAAAAATGGATCTGTGATTGCTGTAAAAATCAGATGCTTTATTATACAAAAGAATTTGAGGGATGTAAACGGGGATTCAAAGGGATCACAATGTTCTGGTAAAATGGAGAAAGAGAAAGAAAGGAGATCGTGTTCTATTATGAAGGTTTTATTGCTCAATGGAAGCCCAAGAAAAGAAGGGTGTACCTATACGGCTCTTTGTGAAGTGGCGGGCGCGCTGAATCAGCAGGGAGTGGAGACGGAAATCGTGCAGGCAGTGGATGCGTCAAACGAGTATGTGAAAGAGGTGGCGGAGAAACTGAAGACGGCGGACGGGCTGGTGGTAGGCTCTCCCGTTTACTGGGCATCTCCCACGGGGGAAGTGATTACGTTTATGGATAAGCTGTGCGGGATCGCCGGAAAGGATATGAGGTGGAAACCGGCGGCAGCGGTGGCATCTGCCAGACGGGCCGGTACGACGGCCACGCTGGAAGTGCTGAGTAAGTATTTTATGTTTTACCAGATGCCGGTGGTTTCCTCCAGCTATTGGCCCATGGTTCACGGCAATACCCCCCAGGAAGTGAAGCAGGATCTGGAAGGCCTGCAGATTATGCGGACGCTGGGCAGCAATATGGCATGGCTGTTAAAGTGCATAGAGGCCGGAAAACGTGCCGGTGTGGAAAAACCTGAGCAGGAAACACCGATCAAAACCAATTTTATCCGCTGATTGGAAAAAGAAAAGGAACGGAGACTGTGCGGTGAAGACAAGTCCCGTTCCTTTCCTTTTATCCATAGGACCCCATGGCGGAAAAACAGCAGGGGATCGGTCCGGTCAGGCAGTTTTGGACTGCATATTGACCGCTTTTTTCTCCCAGTGACTGCAATAGTAGTAGATCAGCATGATGATGCTGCACACGATCCAGCCGGCAGGATAACCAAAGGCCACGACTTCAATCGTATCGAAAAGTTTGGATACGACGAACAGATAAATTTGGCGGAAAACGATGAAGCTGCTCATCATAATGATGGTGGGTGCCAAAGCATTGCCTGCGCCCCGCAGCGTACCTGCGTAAATCTGATTGATGCAGCAGCAGGCATAAAACGGCATCATAAACCGCAGAAACAGAGTACCAAACTGCAGCACATCCGGATCCTGATTAAACAGTCCAACCAGCTGCGGAGCGAAAATCAGAATGGGAATCATCATCAGAACACTGATGGATACGGACATGGCAAGAGCCACAAGACTTCCCCGCTTGGCACGTTTCAGATTTCCGGAACCCAGATTTTGTCCGACAAAGGTGGTGACGGAGAGGGCGACACTCTGCATGGGAAGCATACAGAACTTATCGATCTTTCCGTAGGAAGACCACCCGGCCATGCATGCGGATCCGAAGTTATTGATATAGGACTGTACAAAGACATTGGAGAAGGAAGTCACCGCCTGCTGGATGGCCACCGGAAATCCCACGGAAAAGATCTTTTCGAGCATTTCTTTGTAAATGTGGATTTTACTCCAGATGATGCGGTAGGATTCTTTTTCCCTGGTCAGTGTGATCATAACCAGCACAGCGGAGATCCCCTGGGCAATGATGGTGGCGATGGCAGCTCCGGCCACGCCCCAGTGGAATCCGGCGACAAACAGGACGTCCAGAACCGTATTGATCAGGGCAGACAAAATTAAAAAATAAAGAGGGCGTTTGGAATCCCCCACGGCACGCATGATACCGGATCCCATATTGTAGAACATGAGTCCGGCGCCACCGGCAAAATAAATCCGAAGATAGGTGGCGGACTGATCAAAGACGTCGTCCGGTGTTTTCATCAGATGCAGCATGGCCGGTACCAGAAGAACACCGAGAATGGAAAAGACCACACTCATAATGATGGTGATGGCGATGGTGGTATGTACGGCTTTGTGTACCCCCTCATCGTTTTTCGCACCAAAGTAATGGGATATGATAACACCGGCGCCTGTGGACATTCCCATAAAAAAACCGATGATCGTGTTGATGATACTGTCTGTAGTTCCGACGGCGGCCAGAGCCTCTTTTCCTACAAAATTTCCGACGACAATACTGTCCACGGTGTTGTAAAGCTGCTGAAATAGATTGCCGATTAAAAGCGGAATCGCAAAGAATAGCAAATGTTTCCAAATACTTCCCTCTGTCATGATTCGGCTTTTTGTTGTTGTTTTGGCCAAAAAAATCGCTCCCTTTCTTTCTATGTTGTTTTTTACTGTACCATTTGCAACGGCGGGGAACAATGGATTTTCTAAGCTAATTTATAGATAATGGAAGGAACATGCGGATTTTTGTCTGTATGCAGGGAATGTATTGTTAAAGGAAACGAGGAGGATGAGCAGGAAAATGAAGAATGAGACGGAAGACAGAATAATCCGGCTGGGCGAGGAGTATCTGCATTATACATTGGAATATAAAAAGATAAAAAACATGAATCTGCGCATTTACCGGGATGGAAGAGTGGCTGTGTCGGTGCCCGTGGGAACGCAGGAGATCCAGGTCGAGCAGTTTCTATCCAGCTATCGGGAGCGAATTCGGGAAATTTTGAACAACTGCCGGACTGCGGAGCGTATACGCCGGGAGATTATGCGGGAAAATAAGGGCAAGGTCTGGTATCTGGGACGGCGGTTTCAAAAAAGGGTAATAAAAGCGGATCATCCCTTTGTCCGTTTCCTGGATGATGCGCTGATTGTGGCGGTCTTGAATCCGCAGTCGGAGAAAGAGACGGATCATGCCCTGCGCAAGTTTTGGAAGGAGGAATGCCTCCGGCTGTTTTCTCAAGTCCTTACGCAGCAGTATCTCCATGTCAGACCGTATGGGGCACAGATGCCGACGCTTTCTGTCCGGAGGATGAAGAGCCGGTGGGGAAGCTGTATGCCCCAACAGGGGAAGATTACACTGAACACCCGGTTGATCGGCGCGCCCCTGGAGTGTGTGGAATATGTGGCGGCCCATGAATTGTGCCATCTGCTTCAGCCGGACCATTCGAAGCAGTTTTATCTTTGGATGGACCGGATTATGCCGGACTGGCGGCAGAGAAAAAATCGGCTGAATCAGTGGGCAAAAGAATCGGAAGGAGCAGAGTGAGGAAACGATATGTGCGGAAGATATTATGTGGATGGAGAGATGGAGGAAAAAATCCGTCATACCCTTGGTCAGGTGGAAGCGGTGCTGAGACTGGGGGAACAGGAGAAGCGGGACGTACATCCAGGCGATACAGCAGCGGTTCTGACCGGCAGGCAGGGCTGGAAGCTGGAAGCGATGGAATGGGGACTTCCTGCGGACAGCGAAGAAGATCGGAGAGATTCCAGGCCGCCTGAAACGGCGGCAGGAATATGAGCAGCAGATTCTTCCGTTTTTACTGTAAACAGGATTGCTTTTAAGAAGGGGAAGTGCTATATTTGGTAGGTATAGAATGGTTGGATGGAAGGAACAGGAAAGGGGAAGCGTGTGAAAAATAGTATGACAGATACCATAAAACGGGCATCGGATTTTCCGGTGATAATGATTGGAGAAGGCCTTTTCATCGGGGCACTGGCCGGACTGGTGGTTTTGCTGTATCGGATCAGCCTAAGCTATGCCGGTATTTGGATGAATCAGATTTTGGGATGGATTCAGGGAAACCCGATTCGGATTCTGCTTTGGTTTCTGGCATTGGCAGCCATGGCAGTCGTGACGGGGCTGTTGGTAAAGTGGGAACCCATGATTTCCGGCAGCGGCATCCCGCAGCTGGAAGGGGAAATGACCGGAAAGCTGGAGCAAAGATGGTACCGGATCATACCGGAAAAATTTATCGGTGGATTTCTGGGCATGTTTGCCGGTTTGGCTCTGGGAAGGGAAGGCCCGTCCATTCAGCTGGGTGCCATGGTTGGAAAAGGGGTTTCCAGAGTATTGAAAAGAGGAAAGACAGAGGAAAAATTTCTGTTAACCTGCGGCGCCAGCGCCGGTCTGGCCGCGGCGTTTCATGCGCCTTTGGCAGGCGTCATGTTTGCCATGGAGGAGGTGCATAAAAATTTTTCCGGAGCCGTATTCATCTCGGCCATGACAGCCTCCGTGGCAGCCGATTATATCACCTCTTCGGTGTTGGGGATGGAGCCGGTTTTTCAATTTCAGATTGTGGGAAATCTTCCGGTGCAGTATTACTGGATGCTGGTGGTTTTGGGTGTGATTGTGGGGCTCATGGGAGTCTTTTATAATTGGTTTACTTTGATGGCGCAGACGCTTTACAAGAAATCCGGCCTGAAAAGTCCCGTCGCAAAGGCACTGGTCCCATTCCTTTTGGCCGGAGTGGTCGGGCTTGTGGTTCCGGAGATTTTGGGCAGCGGTCATTCCATGATCGAAACGCTGACGGATGGAAAGATGGCATTGGCAGCGGTTATCCTTCTGTTTGTGCTCCGATTCTTATTTTCCGGCATCAGTTTCGGATCCGGCGTGCCGGGCGGAATCTTTTTCCCCATGCTGGTTTTGGGGGCGTATATCGGAGGAATTTTCGGATATATCTGTGCGGATTATCTGGGACTCCCGGCGGACTATATCAACAACTTTGTGCTGCTGGCCATGGCGGGATATTTTACGGCGGTGGTCCGGGCGCCTTTGACTGGGATTATTTTGATTTTTGAGCTGACTGGTTCACTGAGCCAGATGCTTTCTCTGTCTGTGATTACGATTGTTGCCTACATAACCGCCATGCTGATGAAATCGGAGCCCATCTACGAAAGTCTTCTGGGAAGGATCCTGGAAGGAAAACAGATTCCTCAGGAAAGCGAGGAGGGCGAGAAGGTACTGGATTACTACGCGGTGGCAGAGGAGTCGGAAATCGCCGACCGCATGATCAAAGAGATCCAATGGCCGGAGCATTGCCTGATTGTGGCCATTCAGCGGGGAGACAAGGAAATTATCCCCAAAGGAAAGACACGGCTTTTCATGGGGGATGTGATTATTACCATGACGGATGAGGCACATAACGGAGAGGTGTATGACGCCATGTCGCAGTTGTGCAGGAAGAGATAGGATTGGATATTTGGATACCCGGACGGCTGGAGAGGATGTTTTTCGGAAATAGAAGAATTGGTGAGGAGCGATGAGGATAGTAAAGCAGTGAAATGGTCTTGACAGGAGGTGAAAAATACGGTAAATTTATTGTTAGCTCAGACTAACAATAAATGGAGGATGGTTGATGAAACGAGTATTTTGGATGGCTCTTGGGATGATCGGGTTGGTTTTGGGGGCGATAGGTGCGGTGATTCCTTTGCTTCCGGCTTTTCCGTTTTTGCTGCTGGCGGCGGTGTCCTTTGGAAAAAGTTCCAAGCGGCTGCATGCCTGGTTTACAGGAACGAAGTTGTATAAAAACAATCTGCATGATTTTGTTCAGGGGCGGGGAATGACCTGGAAAACAAAAATAAGGATCATGTGCATCGTTACGCTTACCATGGCATTTGGATTCGTGATGATGGGAGCTGTGCCGGTGGGCAGAATCATATTGGCAGGGGTGTGGGTTTTCCATGTGCTGTATTTTTGTTTTAAAGTGAAGACGAAAAAGAACGAGGATGGCGCGGCTATTCAGGAAGCAATATAAGATAAAAATGATAAAAGATTTATTTTTTTAATATGCGTACAGAGATTCTGTGCATGCTGTAAGTTTTGGAGGCATGGAATTCTCTGTGCGCATTTTCTTTATTCAAATTCTTGAAAAGTTGCTGCCGATATCGAAGAAGCGAAAAGACCGCATGATTGCCGACGGAGGAATGGGAGGATATGGTGCGCTCAGAGCCTTTCTGGCAGAACCGGAGAACTATGGAGAAGCGGCGGCCTGGAATCCGCATTTGGGAATGGAAAAACGATATGATAAAAATCTGTCGCCTGATTTGCGATATACGTTTGGAGAAAGGAAAGCCTGGAAAAATTCCGGCAATGATCTTTTTTATCTGGCAGAACAGCAGCGCAAAGGACAGGATGGCTCTGTGACGGGGAAGATTCGGATTCAGTGGGAATCCGGCTGGGCAGATCGGGAAGAGGCAGAGCGGTTGGCTGAGCTCTGCAGGAAAAATGGAAATGATGTCATGGCGTCAGAAGAAACAGTAAGGAAAGATGGGCCGGTGAGTGACGTATGGGAATTTTACGATCAAATGCTTTGCCGGTGGCTTTTGGAGAAGAGAGAAGAATGGGGGAAATAGTACTATGGCGTATATGGAAATCAACCATCATTCGGAAGTTTTGCAGATGGATATGACATTTGCTGCTGTGATTCCGGAACAATGGTCGGCCAAGAAGAATCGCCCTGTCATTTGGCTTCTTCATGGAGGATATGGATGCATCCAGGTGGCTTTGACCCACTCGGAAGTATTTGGAAATGCCGGGGCATTTGCTGCGGGCGATCATGGGAACTGGAGACATTCATGAAACCCAATATAGTTTAAAATACTGTGCCAGGATGCTTTTGGATTCAGAAAAACCATTGCCAAGAATCTATCATGCGTGCGGCAGAATGGATCCCTGGTATGAAATGAATCAGATGGTACGCGGATTCTTCGAAGGTTTGAAGGAAAATCCTTATCGATATCACTACGCAGAATACCTGGAGCACGGGCATACGTATCCGTTTATTGAGCAGGCATTGAAAGATTATATCCGGGCCATGGAGATTCTTTACTCTGAGAAGTCATGAAGCGGTCTTTCACCTGTGACAGGGGGAAAACGGAAATCGCTGTTGGAAGGGATGGGCAGCAATGACTCCGGGTTCAGCGCAGCGTCCTGCGGTACTGTCCCGGCGGCATTCCCTTTTCCTTTTTAAACAATTTGGTAAAATAAAAAACATCGGGGATTCCCACAGAGGCAGCGATTTCTTCAATGGGTATCCTGGTATAAATCAAGAGCTGACTGGCATGTTCCATGCGGATGGAGAGAAGTTTCTTCTGGATGGACATGCCAGTGCTTTTTTTGAACAGACTGCCAAAATACTTGGGGGACAGCCCAAAACGATCGGCCAGAGAAACTGCTGTGATCGGTTCCCGGAAGTGTTCCCGCATATAGTAGATGACTTCATCAGCGATATGGTCAAAATGAAATCCCGGAGACGGCGTATCCAGCAGCAGGTATATTTGGGACAGAATCTGAAGAAAGATGGCTTTTAACCGAATCCGATCAAAAGAGCGGGAACGGCCATAGGTACCGTATAATTCCCGAAACAAAGGGGCCATGACTGCGCGGTCCAGACCGTTTACGAGGGGAGGGATGACGGGGCCTTGGGGGACCGGGTCAGGGCGGTGGGAAAGCTCCTTTCGGCGCAGTGTTTCCGCCTCCGTCAGGGGATGAATAAAATAGGCCCAGGTGGCGGAAAAATCCCAGTCTGCATCCATAACGGCAAAATCAAAATGAACGCAGTGGGCTGTGAAGGACTTCCCTTTTTCCACTACCATTCTATTATCCAGGAAGGGCTCCAGATGGAACAGATCTCCCTGACGGATGGTAAACACGCGGTTTTGATATTCCATGCGGGCCTCTCCGGACAGACAGTAGAGGAACTCATGGTCAAATAAAATACGCTTTGCCACTGTGGATTGCTCCGAAAAACAGATATGATTGACATAGCGGACAGACGGATTGAGTGATTCCAGTGGGATCAAGGTTTTCATAAGGTCTCCTTTCGTTCCATATTACAAAAAATAGAACCATATTCCATGGAAAAAAATATGGAGTATGCGATAATAAATGAAAGATATTCCGGGAAAAGGGCAGTATCCCGGTGAACAGGGGAAAAAGGGGTAATATTACAAAACAGGGGATAAGGATATTATAAGAAAGCAGGGAAGGAGATGCAAGAGAAGTTATGGAAAATTATTTAAAGGAATTCGAACATCCGTCTGCGCGGTTTCGCGGGGCGCCGTTTTGGGCGTGGAACAATAAACTGTCGGAAGATCAGCTGATGCGGCAGACGGATTATCTGAAGCAGATGGGGCTGGGCGGATATACCATCCATTGCCGGACGGGACTGGATACGCCGTATATGGGACCGGAATTTTTGGGGCTGGTTAAAAAAATCGTGGAGAAAGCCAAAAAAGACGGGATG
>DVJD01000070.1 GCA_018710785.1 Candidatus Fimimorpha excrementavium | reverse complement strand
CCGTCAGGAAAAAGGTTCGCTCTCTCCGGCCTGTGAATGGTTTCCGCAAACAAAAGCATTGGTGAGGAGCAATGAAGATGGTAAGGCTCAAAAAGTGAGGATTTATGCGGCCTATAGAGTTTCGCAATTATCTAGGAAGCAAAACAGAAGGTGAAAGGAGAAGTGTCATGGGTAAGTACACAGAGGATTCCAAACAGCTGCTGAAGCTGATTGGGGGAAAGTGTAATATCGCAGCGGTTTCCCACTGTATGACGAGGATGCGTTTTGTCCTGAACCATCCGGATCAGGCCGATGTGAAGGCCATCGAGGCGATGCGCGTGGTGAAAGGGAGTTTCACACAGGCGGGACAGTTTCAGGTCATCATCGGAAACAATGTGGCAGAATTTTACAATGATTTCACAGCTGCGGCAGGAATCGAAGGCGTGTCCAAGGATGCAGTGAAGGCGGCAGCGAAAAAGAATCAGAATCCGCTTCAAAGGATTGTGGGAGTCATCGCAGAGATTTTTGCACCGCTGATTCCGGCCATCATTGTCGGCGGTCTGATTTTGGGATTCCGGAATATTATTGACAGTCTGTATCTGTTTGAAAACGGTACGAAGACTCTCTGCGACATCAGTCAGTTCTGGACCGGTGTGGATTCCTTTTTATGGCTGATCGGTGAGGCCGTCTTCCAGGTGGGCATCCCCGTGGGAATCTGCTGGTCGGTGGCGAGGAAGATGGGTACCACAGAGATGCTTGGAATCGTCCTTGGTCTGACGCTGGTTTCCGGTCAGCTGTTAAATGCCTATGATGTGGCATCCACGGCAGCTGCCGATATTCCAAAGTGGGATTTCGGATTTTTCCAGGTCAATATGATCGGTTACCAGGCCCAGGTCATCCCGGCGATTTTGGCGGCATTTACCCTGGTATATCTGGAACGGTTCTTTAAAAAGATTACGCCGCAGGCCATATCCATGATCGTGGTGCCGTTTTTCAGCCTGCTGCTTTCCGTGATCGCTGCTCACTGGGTTCTGGGCCCCATTGGCTGGAGAATCGGATCTGCCATTTCCTCTGTGATCTATGCCGGTATCACGGGAAGCTTCCGCGTGATTTTCGCGGCCATTTTCGGATTTTTCTATGCGCCGCTGGTGATCACAGGACTTCATCATATGTCCAATGCCATTGACTTTCAGCTGGTTTCCGATTACCACGGAACGATGCTGTGGCCGATGATCGCCCTGTCCAATATCGCGCAGGGTTCTGCGGTACTGGCCATGATACGTCTTCAGAGAAAGAATGCAAGAGCACAGGAAGTCAACGTTCCGGCCTGCATTTCCTGCTATCTGGGCGTGACTGAGCCTGCCATTTTTGGTGTCAATCTGAAATACATGTTTCCATTTGTGTGCGGGATGATCGGTTCGGCTGCGGCAGCCGTCATATCGGTCAGCCTCATGGTGACGGCCAATGCAGTCGGCGTCGGCGGGATCCCGGGCATTTTATCCATTCAGCCCCAATATATGATTTCCTTTGCCATCGCCATGGCAGCTGCCATTGTGATTCCGTTTGTCCTGACTTCCATCGTCGGAAAGAAGAAGCTTTCCGCTGAGGAAAGAGGTTTGGCAAAAGAAACAGAACCGGCGGTTGAGGAAGCGGATGCAAAGCCGGAACCGGCAGCGGAATCCGAAAAAGAAGAGGAAAAGACAAGCGAGGACAAACCGGCAGCAGAGACCGCGGCATGTTCGCTGTGCGCATTTGTGTCCGGAACCGTGATCCCCATTGAGGAAGTCGGCGACGGTGTATTTTCGGAAAAGATTTTGGGAGACGGGCTGGCCATCGAGCCGGAGAGTGAGACGGTGCTGGCGCCCGGAAAGGGAACTGTCACGACGCTGATGGAAGATTCCCGCCATGCGGTGGGTATGGTGCTGGAAAACGGCGTGGAGATTTTGATTCATGTCGGTTTGGACACGGTGCAGATGAAAGGGGACGGCTTTGCGTATTTGGTGAAAGAGAACCAGGTGGTGGAAGCGGGCACACCTTTGATTCAGTTCAGCAGGGAAACGATTCAGGCTGCCGGAAAGAGGGATGTGGCGATTCTGGCTTTCACAGACGGAACGGATGGAAAACAGTTTACCTTCCATACGGGTATCCGGGCAGAAGCTGGAAAAACAGAGATTGTACAGATACAGTAAACCGGAATCGGCGAAAGAAAGGCATGGTGGACATGAGGAATAATCATTTTCGGGATAAAGTGGTATATCAGATTTATCCCAAATCGTTTTGCGATACAAACGGAGACGGCATCGGCGATTTGAACGGTGTAACGGAAAAACTGGATTATCTGAAGGAATTGGGTGTGGATTACATCTGGCTGACGCCGTTTTTTGTGTCCCCGCAAAAGGACAATGGATATGATGTGGCAGATTACAAACGGGTGGAGCCCATGTTCGGCACGATGGAGGATTTTGACCGGCTGGTGAAGGAAGCAGATCAAAGGGGAATCGGCATCATGCTGGATATGGTATTTAACCACACCTCCACCTCCCATGAGTGGTTTCAGAAGGCGCTGGCGGGGGATCCCGAATACATGGATTACTATATTTTTAAGGATTCTCCCGAGCAGGTCCCGCCCACAAACTGGATTTCCAAATTCGGCGGAAATGCATGGGAGTATGTACCTTCGCTGAAAAAGTGGTATCTGCACCTGTTTGATGTGAGTCAGGCAGATCTGAACTGGGAAAATCCCAGGGTCAGAGAAGAACTGAAGCAGGTGATCCGTTTCTGGAAAGAGAAGGGGGTCAGGGGATTCCGCTTTGACGTGGTGAACCTGATTTCCAAACCGGCAGTCTGGGAAGACGATACCCAGGGGGATGGACGCCGTTTTTATACAGACGGCCCCCGTGTCCATGAATTTTTAAAGGAACTGACAAGGGATACGGGAATCGATGCCATGGTGACCGTGGGAGAGATGTCCTCCACATCGCTGGAAAATTGTATCCGCTATTCCAATCCAGAGGAAAAGGAACTGTCCATGTGTTTCAACTTCCATCATCTGAAGGTGGATTATAAGAACGGACAGAAATGGGAACTGATGCCGCCGGATTATGCTGCTTTGAAAAATCTGTTCCAGACCTGGCAGGAGGGAATGGAGAAAGGCGGCGGCTGGAATGCGGTTTTCTGGTGCAACCATGACCAGCCGCGCATTGTATCCCGCTTTGGCGATGAGAAGACCTACTGGAAGGAATCGGCCAAGATGCTGGCCACAGCCATTCATATGATGCGGGGAACCCCCTATATCTATCAGGGCGAGGAACTGGGCATGACGAATCCAGGTTTTGGGGATATCGGGCTGTACCGGGATGTGGAAAGTCTGAATTATTATCAGATCATGCAGGAAGAGGGGAAGACCCGGGAGGAGGCCCTTGCGGTTCTGCGTGCCCGCTCCAGAGACAACGGCCGTACGCCGATGCAGTGGGATGCCAGTGCCCACGCCGGGTTTACGGCGGGAGAACCGTGGATTTCCATACCGGAAAATTATAAGACGATCAACACCGAGACAGAACGGCAGGACCCGGATTCTATTTTCCATTATTATCAGAAATTGATTGCCATGCGAAAAGAGTATCCTGTGATCGCCGAAGGAAGCATCCGCTTCGTGGAAACTGGTCAGCCGGATGTCATGGCCTATGTGAGGGAGGATGCAGATGATCGGATGTTTGTGGTCTGCTCCTTTGCAGACGGGCAGAGGAGCCTGGCATTTGCCGGGGATATGGAGAATGATGAATTGATTCTGGATAATTATGGGAAAGACGGCGAAGATCCGGTGCTTAGACCGTTTGAAGCCAGAGTATACCGAAGAAAATAAACGAACGGGAAAGGGAACAGCCGCTGGGGACCGTGTGGGGCCAGCGGAGGTTCCTTTTTTATTTGACAGGGGAGGGAGATGGGGGTAGGATGGAGGGAGAGGAGTTTTTCGGGTAGCCGGACGGCCGAAGGCCTGGAAGAATCAAGTACCGGCGTTTTTCAAAACCCGCCGGAGAAAAGATTCGTTCCCTTCGGCCTGCGTGTGACAGCTCAAGTAGTTGATTCTGTTGGAAGAAGGGAGCGGATGGAGGATATGGAGCGGATTTATTTGGATCATGCGGCGACCAGTTTTTATCGGCCGGATGCGGTGATAGAGGCGGTGGCAGAGGCCATGAGGACCATGGGGAACGATGGGAGGGGGACCCACGGGGAGGCGTTGGCCTCGTCCCGGATTATTTATGACGCGCGACGGCTGGTGGATGAATTGTTCGGCGGGTTCGGACCGTCTCAGGTGGCTTTTACGGCCAATGCGACCCAGGCGCTGAATACAGCCATAAAAGGGGTGGTGAATCCGGAGGATACGCTGATAACGACGGTGCTGGAACATAACAGCGTGCTTCGGCCTGCCTATGAGATGGAAGAGAGAGGAACCCGTCTTCGCATCGCCGGATGTGACCGGCTGGGGCGTTTGTCCTACGGGGAACTGGAGGCGATGATGGAAGATGAGGCAGAGCGGATCAGGCGGGAAGGAGAGCGGGATGGGAAAAAGAGGAAATTGGTATTTGTGGGAACCCATGCCTCCAATCTGACGGGAAATCTGGTGGATATCCGGCGAATCGGGCGGATCTGCGCCGCATGTCATGCTTTGTATGTGCTGGACGCCTCCCAGACCGCCGGGATTTTTCCCATTGACATGAAAAAGGATGGTATTGCCATCGTCTGTTTTACCGGCCATAAAAGCCTCATGGGCCCCCAGGGAACCGGCGGTCTGTGCGTCAGAAAGGGACTGGCGGTACAGCCTCTTTTGTCGGGGGGCAGCGGTGTGATGACGTATGAAACGAGACATCCGGATGTGATGCCGACGGCCCTGGAGGCCGGGACGCTGAACGGACACGGCATCGCAGGGCTTCGGGCCGGAATTCTGTATCTGAATAAGAAGGGAGCGGAGCCGCTCAGAAAAAAGGAGCAGAGCCTGATGCGCCTGTTTTATGAGGAAGTGAAGCACGCGGCGGGCGTCACTTTGTATGGCGATGTTTCTTCCTTTGACCGGGCGCCCATTTTATCCCTCAATATCGGAGATATGGATTCGGGGGAAGTCAGCGATCTTTTGTCGGAAGAATATGGCATCGATACCAGGCCCGGCGGCCACTGCGCGCCTCTGATGCACCGGGCGCTGGGCTGTGTGGAGCAGGGAGCCGTGCGGTTCAGCTTTTCCCATTTCAATACGGAGGAACAGGTGAAAAAGGCGGCAGAGGCCGTAAAAGAGATCGCAAAATAATGGTTTCACCGGGGGCGGTCTTATGGTATACTATGGTATACTAGAAAGACAGAATGGAGAAGGTGCAAGATGAGTGAAGTAACGTTTCGCTATGCCGAAGAAAAGGACACCGGCCTGGTGCTGGAATTTATCAGGGGGATCGCAGCCTATGAAAAACTGCTGGACGAGGTCGTGGCGACGGAAGAATCGCTTCATGAGTGGATGTTTGAAAAAAAGTTGGTGGAAGTGATTTTTGCTGAAGCGGAGGGCGATACCGTGGGATTTGCCCTGTTTTTCCAGAATTTTTCCACGTTTGTGGGACGGGCAGGTCTCTATCTGGAGGATATTTTTGTAAAACCGCAGTACCGCAAAAAGGGGTATGGAAAAGCCATTTTCCGCAAACTGGCCCAGATCGCGGTGGAGCGGGGATGCCAGAGATTTGAATGGGTATGTCTGGACTGGAACCAGCCCAGCATTGATTTTTACCGCTCCATGGGAGCCGTTCCCATGGAGGAATGGACGATTTACCGGCTGTCCGGGGATGCCATCCGAAAGGCAGCAGAGATAAAATAAGGAGGGATTTTATGGAAACGATTCAATGTATTGAGACCAGGAGAAGCGTCAGAAAGTATCAGGACAGGGAGATCCCAAAGGAAGTCCTGGACCGGCTGATTGTGCTGGGAACCAAAGCGGCTACAGGTTCCAATATGCAGCCGTGGGGATTTCTGACGATTCAGGGAAAGGATGTGATCCAGGAGATTTCCGAGGAGATCAAGCGGGAGCTGGCGGAACATCTGGAACAGTATCCCCATCTGATGCAGTATAAAGATTGGTTTTCCAACCCGGATTTCAGTGTTTTTAACCATGCATCGGATATCCTGATGATTTATGGAAATACCAATACGTATTATTATAAAGAAGACGGCTGTTTGGCGGCGGCCAATATCATGCTGGCAGCCCATGATATGGGGATCGGAAGCTGCTGGATCGGATTTGCAGAATACCATATGAATAGCAAAACGTTTAAGGAAAAATATCATGTTCCCCAAGAATATGAACTGGTTTGTACCATGTCTCTGGGATATGAGATTCATGAGCTGAAGCCGCCCAAGAGAAAAGATCCGGTGATATTCGGATAAGAGCAGGAAGGCGTAAGATATGATTTTGGAAAAACTGGGCTGCTGTGAAGACAGACAGCCCTTTTGTGTTTATGTGGCAGGGGCAGGAGGAAAGACATCCTGGATCCGTTACCTGGCTGCCGGAGAGCGGAAGAAGGGAAAGCGGATTTTGATTCTGACCTCCACCCATATGTATGCGCCGGAGGCTTTTGGCAGCGTCCGGGGCGAGGAGGACTGCCGGGAGGCGGCATCGGTTCGGCTCTGGGAGGAGGAGATTGGCCGGAGGCTTCGTACAGAGGGAATTGTGATCGCCGGAAAACGGTGCGGTGAGGGAAAAATCGGCTGGGTGGGAGAGACCGTCTATGAGCGGGTAAAACCATGGGCGGATGTGGTCCTGATTGAGGCGGACGGTTCCCGACATTTGCCGGTGAAGGTTCCGGGGAAAAAGGAACCGGTGATTTTTCCGGACGCGGATCTGATTTTTGTCACAGAAGGAATGAATGCGGTGGGAAAGCCTTTGAGGGAGGTCTGTCACCGGCTGGAGTCTGCCAAACGCATCTTGGGATGTGGGGAGGAAGATTTGGTCACTGCGGATATGGTAAGACGGATGTATCGGGAGGGATATGAACCGGCTTTGCGGGCGGCCCATCCAGGAGTGCCGGTTTTGCCGGTCTGGGTGTATCAGGAGGAGGCGGCCAATCCGTGGGAGTGGGAGCGGGATCGTTCGGGCGCCGTCACGGGGATTCTATGGAAACACGACTGATGAATTTAAGAAAGAGGGAGAGGGTGATTGCCATGATCTTATCGGATCGCACGATAGAAAAGATGGTCGCGGAGGGAAGTCTGACGATTACGCCGCTGACGAAGGAGCAGATTCAGCCGGCCAGTGTGGACATCCGGCTGGGAAATACATTCAGCATTACAGAGGATTCTTCCACCGGGGTTATCACAATGGAACGGGAGATTTTGTACCGGACGATTCAGACGGATACGTATATTTTGCTTCCGGGGCAGTTTATTCTGGCTACGACGATGGAATACTTTGAGCTGCCGGATAATCTGACGGCGTTTGTGGAGGGAAGAAGTTCCCTGGGAAGGATGGGGCTGTTTATCCAGAATGCCGGATGGGTGGACCCGGGATTTAAGGGCGAAATCACGCTGGAACTGTTCAATGCCAACCGCTGTGCCATCGAGCTGAAAGCAGGCAGAAGGGTGGGACAGCTGGTTTTTGCGAAAATGGACGAACCGGCAGAACATCCTTACAGAGGAAAATATCAAAATCAGAGAGGCGCCACAGGATCGAAGGTATATATGGACGAGACCTGCTGACAGGAATCAAGGCGTGCCTCTTTGGTTCATAAAGGGGAAAAAATCAGGAGGTTTACAGAAAATTATGAAGGTATTTGCACACCATGCGCATGTATTTCCCAAAGAGATTCGGGAAGATGGAACCATAGAAGCCCTGCTTTCTTTGATGAAGGAATGTCAAATGGAGCGGGCGGTGGCGTTTGCACCGTTTTTTGAGTATTTTGACCGGGAATTTGCAGTCAATCAGTGGTTGGCAGAGGAACTGGAGAAGCATTCCGAACTGTATGGGTTTGGGGTCATTGATTTTCGAAAAGAGAATCTGGAGGAGCAGGTAGAAGAGATTGCCGCGCTGGGCTTAAAGGGAATCAAAATTCACCCGGCATTTCAGAAAATAAAAATCGACGGCGAGAAGGCGTTTCGTGTGTATAAAAAGGCAGAGGAATACGGCCTGGTGCTTTCGTTTCATACAGGCGTGCATTGGCACCGCATTGCGGAGTATCATACGCTGCTGTTTGATGAGGTGGCCTGGCATTTCCCTAAGCTGAAATTTACGATGGAGCACGTGGGCGGATATTCATTTTTCAAAGAAGCAGTGGCTGTCTTGGTGAACAACCGGGAAAATGTGTACGCGGGTCTGACCAGCGTGTTTGATCCGGTGGGGAACAAGTTCTGGTACCTGGGAGAGGAAGGGGTCAATGAACTTTTATGGCAGATTGGAGCGAAGCGCTGTGTATTTGGCCTGGATTTTCCCTACAATCAGGCGGGCGAGATAAAAAGCGCCATAGATCATGTGAAGCATTTGAATGCGTCACAGGAGGAGATACAGGGAATACTGGGGGAAAATCTGGAACGACTGCTGGGAATCTGACAGCTGCCGAAGGAGAAGAAAAATGGACAGAATTGCGAAACGGTACTGTATAAAATGCGCGGTTATTTTTATGATCATTCTGGCAGTGTGCGTTCCTGTGGCGTCTGCCGCATATCAAATTATCGAGACGCAGGTAATCGACACCGCGGGACTCCGACTGAAAGAAGGAGTTTCACAGATGGACTACCATCTGGAACAAATGGTACAAATGACGCAGAATGTGAAGCAGGATCAGAATTTTAAATCGTGTGAAGGGAGAACTGCCGCCAGAACAGTACCTGGCATTGTCCGGATTCAATGACTACTTGAAAAATATGAAGATTAGCTCGTCGTTCTCCCCATTTCTCTTTTCCATGTTTCAAAACAATGATGCGTTTGTTTCTTCCGCACAGTGCAGCGACAGTTTTACGGACACGTATTATGGGGTTCTTCTGGAAATCAAAGAAAACGGGAGAATCTGTACTGCACAGGAGGTAAAAGAGCGGATTCTGAATCAGAAGCCATTTTATTCCTTTTGGGTAACGGACCAGGTATCGTTTTGGGCGGAAAGCGGTATGCGAAAGGTGGAGCGGGCGATTCTCTGCTCCATATTGGGAAATGGAACCAACAGCCTGAAAGATTCGTATGTGATGACATTTTTGATTGATCCGGATGAGATGGTAGAAGAAATTCTGATGGGGCAGATGGGGGAGGAGGGTATTGTTCAGATTTCAGATTCCAGTGGACAGGTATTGATTAGCCGGGGAGACAGCGGATCCCTGCCGGTTTCCATGGAACGGGGAACCCTGCATACCACGTCGGGAAATTACCAGATTCTTTCTGACCGGGCGGGTGAGACAGGCTGGATGGTTCAGATTGGTGTCCCGCAGGCATTTATCACTGGGCAGGTGAAAAGTTTGATTCGATTGGTAATCGTTTATGCGGGGATTGGCGCAGCTTTGCTTGTGGCCGCGGTGCTGCTTTTGGTATACCGGCAGTTTTCCTCCGTAAAAAAGCTGCTGCTTTTGTGCCCTGCTGACCAAAAAGAATGGAAGCGAAATCGAAATGAGTATGAGATTTTAGCGTCTGTATTAACGGAGATGAAGGAACATACGGATCAATTCCGGGAAGACCTGGAGCGGATAAAGCAGCAGAATCAAACGATTATTACAGAAAATTTTATTGTGAGAGGAATTGCCGGAGAAAACGATAAAAAAATCCTGAGAGAGATGTGGAATCCATTTCCGGAATTTTACTGTATGGCTGTCATGAGAACCAGAGGAGAGGAAGATATATGCCAGATGGCAGCGCTGTTTATGGAAAAAGCACTGGTGGAAACACTGAAAAAAAGAGTGATCCCGGTCCATATAGGGGCAGAGGAGGAAGTGTTCCTATTGGAGATGAAAGTGCAGGAGGAACCGAGCATCAAACCAGTGGTGGATCAGTTGGAGCGTATCAGTCGTCTGCTGCTGCATGAGCAGGGGATTGTGACCCACATCGGAGTCAGTACGATTGCAACCAGAATGGAGAATGTCAGCAATTGTTATAAGCAGGCAAGACAGATTCTTATGGCCCATAATCAGGATAATCAAAGAATTGTGGAAGGATATTGCAGCGATTGGAAGCTGCTTGGAAATCAGCTGACAGGGCTGGAATGGCTGCAAAAGCTTGCAGTGCTGCTTTCCTGCGGAGAGCGGGAGCAGGTCCATAGCTTAATTGAGAAGTGGAAAAAAGAGTGCAGAAAGTCTCCCTTGGCATTTGAGCATCAAAAAATGCAGATTTTTTTCTCCATACGAAGTGCCATCTGCGACACATGTGAACAGACAGGAATCTCCGTCGGAGACGAGGAACTGCCGGTGTATCAAGGGGAGGATACACCGGAGAAAATGGCTGGAAAATTGATACAGGCATCGGATCTGGTGATGAATCGGCTGGATGAAAAAAAGAAGAGCAGAAACCATCAGCTGAAAGCGCGTATCCTGTCTTATCTGGAGGAACATTTTGAGGAGGAAGGGTTGACTGCATTTCGGATTTGTGATCAGATCGGGATTTCGGAAAAGTATCTGATTCAGTTTGTAAAGGAGCAGACGGGGGAGTCTTTTACGGTTTTTCTGGAACGGAAGCGAATTGAGAAAGCAATGGATTATTTAAAGACGACAGATTTCAGCAATGAAGTCATTGCCGCAAAATGCGGTTTCTCAGCAGTCAATACGTTTTACCGTGTCTTTCGGAAACGAGTGGGGATGTCACCAGGTGCATACCGCAGAGAATGTATCGATTCTTACCATTTGGAAGAGAAAAAGCAAAAGTGAGAGGGGGATTTCTTACGATATGGAAGTCGTCTGAAAGAATGAGACTGTGAAAAACGGCAGATATAGGGTAAAACAAAGGCAGAAGCAATTACCAGAAACGAAACGATGTGAAGGAGGGAACAAAATGAAACGGAATATGAAAAAGGCCATTTCTTTGGCGGCACTGTCTTCTGTCTTTGCGTTTACTGCCGCCTGCGGTGTTTCAGGCACACAGAATCAGACAGATGCAAATTTATCAAAAGCAGGAGGGACACTGCAGGAAGAATCGAAGGAAAGCGAACGTGAGACATTAGTGGTTGGAATCCAGACCAACACATTTGTCACGGATTATGAAGACAACTACCTGACGAACAAATTGGAGGAAGATCTGGGAATTAATATTGAATTCTATTTTCTTCCGGCTAGTGCGGAGGACGTGCGTACCAAGATGTCCCTGATGGCAACCAGCCAGGAGGACATACCGGATGTGATTTTGACATTTGGCGCCCTGACCCAGGAGATGATTCTGGAGTTCGGCAGCAAGGGAATTTTTATTCCTTTAAACCAATATCTGGAAGATGCGCAATTGTGCCCGAATTTCAATGCCATCGCAGAGGAGGATATGGATGTCATTATGGAGACGATTGTCACCGCCGATGGCAATATCTATGGTTTGCCCAAGTATGAGCCCACCACCTGGAATGAGACGCCATACCGCTATTGGATCAATCAGAAGTGGTTGGATCAGCTGGGACTGGAGACGCCGACTACCATTGATGAACTGCATGAGGTTCTGACCGCATTTGTCAACAGTGATCCCAATGGCAATGGCGTAAAGGATGAGATCGGAATCTATGGTTACACTAAGGGAGGATATGGAGAGAATGTCTTAAATGCCCTGATGAATTCCTTTATATTCTATAATGGCGGCGCACAAAATGGCGGGCTGTCTCTGGATGCGGACGGAGAAACTGTCATAGCGCCCTTTGCGACAGAGGAATGGAGAAACGGATTAACCGTTCTCAGCCAGTGGTTCCAGGAGGGGCTGATCGAGCCATCCATCTTTACAGACGATGCAACACAGTATAAGGCGGTTTTAAACAGCGATACGAACATTGTCGGTCTCGCCACAGTCGGATCCAATTCCGAAAACTGGACCGATTTTGACCATAACAAAAATGCGATGGAAATGCAGTTGATTCCGCCCTTTGAAGGACCGGAGGGGATTTGCTATACGCCGTACAGTCTCTATTCTCCGTCGATTGACTTTTTTGTAACTTCTTCCTGCAAAAATCCGGAACTGGCGATGAAACTGGCGGATGATATGTACTCGGAAGAACTGTCCTATATCACACGATTTGGGAAAGAAGGTGTGGACTGGACAAATGACCCGGAAGTCTGCAAAGAGTATACAAGCGCGTATAAGGAAATGGGACTGGTGGATAAGATTGACGTGGTGTACAATTATAAGACAGATGTGGATGTGTGGTCGAATCCCTCCAATACATTTTGGCATAATGTGGGCCCCAGATATTTCCCGATGGAAAAGGGAAATGCGCAGGCGGACGGATCTGTGGACTATGACCCGGAGGTCAGAAGCCTTCAGGTAAAAGCGTGGAATTATGAATATTACAATGGTAAGCATCCGGAACAGATGCTTCCGCTTCTGAAATATACACTGGAAGAATCCGATGAAACAGCCATCATTATTACACACATTGATGAGTTCATTGATACCAGTATGGCAGAATTTATCACGGGACAGAGGAGTCTGGACGATGCCGGATGGCAGAAGTATCTGGATGAGTTGAACGGACTGGGACTGGATACCTGGCTGCAGACCGCCCAGACCGCCTTTGAACGCAGTAATTAAAAAGGAGTCAAATATGGGAAAAAGACCGAATATTCTATTTTTAATGAGCGATGAACATCGATTTGATGTCTCCGGATTTATGGGCAATGAAGTGGTACGTACGCCATTTCTGGATTCCCTTGCCAGGGACGCGGTGGTGTTTGACAATGCGTATTCTCCGTATCCGGTCTGCATACCGGCGCGCCAGTGTATGGCGGCCGGACAGTATGCCAGACACTGCCGGGTGGAGCATTTTGGAGAAGACCTGGCACCGAATTACCAAACACTTCCCAGAATATTTGGACATTCCGGATATAAGACAGCGGCAGCAGGAAAATTGCACCATATGGGAGTCGATCAGATGCAGGGATGGCAGATCCGGCTGGCCGGAGATACGCAGGTGGCCAATTCCTATTATGGAAATCAGAAAGGAAACCGTATTTTACATAAATGGGATGATCGGAAGGAAATCCTGCGTGCCAGCCCGGGCGAATCTGCCTATGCCAGAAGAGATAAACTGGCCATTCAGGCGACAAAGGACTTTATTTATGAACAGTTTGTGGATGCATTTTATGACCGGGCAGATCCGGAGGAACCGCTATTTTTGTATGTCGGTCTGTTGAATCCGCATTATCCTTATATTGCAGAAGAGCGGAAGTTTAACTATTATCTGAACCGCGTACAGCTGTATGAAAACCAAACCCCATTCCCACACTCGTTTCTTGGAAGATGTGCTAATTGCGAGGCATTGGAGGTGGGAAAAAATATTTCCGAGAGGGATGTCCGACGCGCCATGGCGGCTTATTATGCCAATATCGAAACCATTGACGAGCAGTTTAGCGAGGTGGTCTCCTGCCTGCAGGAAGCGGGACAAAATATGGATGACTGGATTATTATTTATACGACCGATCATGGAGAAATGCTCGGAGAACATGCAGTATGGGAAAAACAAAAGTTTTTTGAGGGAAGTGTGCGGATCCCTCTGCTGATTCGCTATCCGAAGGTATATGGGCCGTCACGCTGTGCACAAAATGTAAATCTGATTGATCTATTTCCGACGCTGTGTGAGATGTGCGGTATTCAGCAGCCGGAGGGGCTGGATGGAATAAGTTTGGTTCCCTGGCTAGGCAAAGAGACAGGCAGAGGCCCCAATCTGACATATTCCCAGTATAGCCATGACTGCTTGATGATTAAAAAAGATCAGCTGAAATACCAATGGTACGGATATGAGGAAAGCGAAGTACTGTTTGATCTGGAAAAGGATCCAGGGGAGAATACGGATTATTCTTTGGATCCGTCTTATGAAAAGAAGATGGAACAATTCCGCAGATGGAAGGAATGCTACTGGAGGGAGGATTGGAATCATCTAAGAGAGGAAAATATGGACCGCCGCTGAAATTGCAAATCCGATGGAGACATGATATACTGAACCTAAGTATGTTTCCGTAGGGAAAGGTAACGATTCAGATATGGAAAAAGCCCCTGTTTTTGGAATCAGAACGAAAAGCAGGGGCTTTTCCTCATTATTTTGCAGGAGGCGGCAATGAAACGAGTGGATAAGCGAGAGTGGTATGAGATTCTCTGGGAACAGCTGCATCGAAGAGACGATGTGAAGACAGCGGTGATTTTGTCCGGTCCGTATCTGGGAGCCAGGGTTATGTGGATGGGGGAGACCATGGTGGGTACCAGTGAGGCACCGGCAGCATTTTGGGAGAGAGAGGTATGGCAGAAGGGAAAGATATGGGAACCAGGGCTTAGGACGGTGCGGGACGGGGAAGAGACGTATGCGGTGTTTGCGGAAGTATTGTCGAAACAGCCGCGTCTGGTCATCCTGGGAGGCGGTCATATCTCCCTTCCCCTCTGCGCCATGGGGAAAATGCTGGATTTTCATGTGACGGTTATGGATGACCGGCCGGAGTTTGCCAACCGGACCAGGTTTGCCGGGGCGGATGAAGTCATCTGTGATTCCTTTTCGGAATGCGCCGGACGGATTAAGGATATTCCCAATACGTATTATGTCATCGTGACCAGGGGACATCTGGGGGACAGCATCTGTGCCGAGCAGATATTGAGACGGAAGTGTGCCTATGTGGGTATGATCGGAAGCCGGGCCAAGGTGGCCATGACGAAGGAAAAACTGGAAAAAGCCGGGATTTTACCCCAGCGGCTGGAGGAACTGTATGCGCCCATCGGGTTAAAGATCGGAGGCCAGACGCCTGCGGAGATAGCAGTCAGCATCCTGGCTCAGATCATCCAGGTCAAACATGCAGAGAGCAGAAGCTGCCTGGATACCAAGATCGGCACCTGGCTGGAAACGGAAAGAGAACCGGCTGTGATGGCCCAGATCATCGAAAAGAAGGGCTCTGCTCCCAGAGGCGCGGGAAGCCGGATGGTGATCACCTTGGGCGGCCGCAGCTTTGGCAGTGTAGGAGGCGGTCTGGCGGAGCACGAAGTCATGGAGGAAGCCAAACATCTGCGAAACTCTCAGGTGATGGAATTTCAGATGGATGGCCGGGAGAGTGCCAGCACCGGCATGATCTGCGGAGGCAGCATCCGGGTTTTGCTGGAACGATTGTAACACGATGGAGGATGAAAAGGAGGCAAAACAGGATGCATACCATACTGCAGACGGATCACTATCAGATCACACTGATCGGTGATCTGGAAGATTCGGAAGAAAAGCCCGTATTTTGGATTCCATGCTTTTTGGGAGAGGGAGAAAACATTTGGGAGAAACGGACAAAGCCATGTGTTCTGGCCTGTGTTTCTGGTATGGACTGGAATCGGGATCTGTCGCCGTGGAAGGCAGAAAAGGTGTTTGCCAAAGGAGACGATTTTGGCGGGATGGGAGAAGCATTTCTGTCTGTGCTGGAAGAGCGGCTGATTCCCATGGGGGAAAGCCGTCTGGCATTTTCCGTCCGGAGAAGGGGGATCGCCGGTTATTCCCTGGCCGGTCTGTTTGCGGTCTATGCCATGGGCCGCAGCGACCGGTTTTCCCTGGTGGGAAGCATGTCAGGATCCCTTTGGTTTGACGGCTTTTTGGAATATGCATTGGAAACGCCCATTTCTCCGGCCGTAAAACGTCTGTATCTGTCACTGGGGGATAAGGAGAAGAAAAGCAGAAATCCCCGCATGGCCAGGGTGGAGACGTGCACCGGGAAGCTGGCAGAGATCTGGGGAAAGGAGACGGCGGTGCGGTATGAAAAAAATCCGGGCAGCCATTTTCAGGATCCCCAGGGGCGGATGGCAAAGGGGCTGGATTGGCTGAGTGAGGGATGCGCATAGGGAAAGGAGAGAGAAGGTATGAAATTTACAGAGGGGTATTGGCTGGCCAGTGAGCGGGCCAACAGTATTTTTGCGGCGCAGGCGTATAAAATCGAGGCGATTCCGGGAGGACTTCGGGTCCTTGCCGCATCGAAGGTGATCCAGTCCAGGGGGGATACGCTGAATCTGCCCACGATTACCATGACATTTACGGCATGTACGGATCAGACCATTGCCGTGGAGGCCTGGCATTATGAGGGGTATGAGGATCATCTGCCAAGCCTTCCAAAAGAAGAAGGCTCCATGGAACCGGCGGTCAGCATCGGCGATGAGGAAGCCGTGATGGATACGGGAAAGGTGCTGGTGCGGATTCGCAGAACGCCGTTTTCTTATCAGTTTGAGGCAGATGGTAAGGTGATCACATCCTGCGGATTTAAAAATCTCACCTATGCGCGCTGGGACAGGCAGCCTTCCACCATGTTTCCGGAGGAAAATTATCTATCCGACCGCTGTCAGCCTTATATGAAGACCGAACTGTCTCTCCAGGTGGGGGAATGTGTCTATGGTTTGGGAGAACGGTTTACGGCGTTTGTGAAAAACGGCCAGACGGTGGAGACCTGGAATGAGGACGGGGGAACGGCTTCTCAGGTGGCTTACAAAAGCATCCCCTTCTATATGACCAACCGGGGATACGGGATTTTCGTGGACAGCACCGACCAGGTATCCTTTGAAGTGGCCAGTGAAAAGGTGGAATATGTGGGCTTTTCCGTGCCCGGAGAGCGGATCCGCTACTATTTCTTTTATGGGCCAAAACCGAAGGAAGTGATGCGGGAATATACCGGACTGACCGGCCGTCCAGCCCTCCCGCCGGCGTGGTCCTTTGGTCTGTGGCTGTCCACATCGTTTACCACCAATTATGACGAGGCCACCACCAGCTCGTTTATCGATGGCATGCGAAAGCGGGAAATTCCCCTCAGTGTGTTCCATTTTGACTGCTTCTGGATGGAGGAGTTTCACTGGTGTGATTTTGCGTGGGATCAGAGGTTCTTTCCGGATATCCGGGAGACGATTCGGCGGTACCATGAGATGGGGCTGAAGATCTGTGTCTGGATCAATCCCTATATCGCCCAGGGCACGGAGGTTTTCCGGGAAGGGGCAGAGAACGGATATCTGCTGCGGCGCGCCGATGGAAAGGGGATCTGGCAGACGGATCACTGGCAGGCAGGCATGGGAGTGGTGGATGTCACCAATCCTGCGGCCGTCAAATGGTATACGGATAAGCTGAACACACTGTTGGAATGCGGCGTGGACTGTTTTAAAACGGATTTCGGGGAGCGGATTCCCATCGATGTGGTTTACTTTGACGGCAGCAATCCGCGGGCGATGCACAATTACTATTCCTATCTGTATAACAAAGCGGTGTTTGAGCTGCTGGAACGTGAAAAGGGGACGGGGGAGGCGGTGCTGTTCGCCAGAAGCGCCGCGGCCGGATCCCAGAAGTTTCCGGTGCATTGGGGAGGAGACTGTTCGGCCAGCTATCCGTCCATGGCGGAAACCCTGCGGGGCGGACTGTCCTTTGCCATGAGCGGATTCGCGTTTTGGAGCCATGATATTTCCGGGTTTGAGAGTACGGCGACGCCGGATCTGTATAAGCGCTGGGCCGCCTTTGGCCTGTTGTCCACCCACAGCCGTCTGCACGGCTCCTCCAGCTATCGTGTGCCGTGGCTGTTTGATGAGGAGGCAGATCGGGTGGTGCGTTTCTTTGCCCGTTTGAAATGCCGTCTGATGCCGTATCTCTATCAGAAAGCCGCAGAAGCCCACCGGGAAGGGACGCCGGTGATGCGGCCCATGGTATTTGAATTCATGGATGATCCGGCGGTTCCTTATCTGGATCAGCAGTATATGCTGGGAGATGCCATTTTGGCGGCGCCTGTGTTCCGGGAAGATCACAGGGTTTCTTACTATCTGCCGGATGGTATCTGGACCCATCTGCTGGATGGCATCTGCCGGGAAGGAGGCAGATGGTACCAGGAAAGCTACGACTATTTCTCTCTTCCGCTTTTTGTGCGGGAGAATCGGATGGTAGTTTTGGGAAGCCGGGAGGACCGGCCGGATTACGCATACGAAGACCAGGCCGAGATCCGTGTTTATCAGCTGCAGGACGGAAAGGAATGCAGTACGGCGGTGCCGGATCTTCGGGGCAATCCGGTTTTGCGTGTATGTGCTAAGAGAAGGGGGAAGGATGTTTTGATTTCTGTGGAAGGAACACATGGGGAGCTTTCGGTTTTGGTGTATGAGGGAGAGAATAAGAGAGAAGGGAAGATTCTTCCGGAGGAGGATTGTGTATGGTTACAGTGAGACAGGTGGATGCGTCGTTTTTGGAAACGTACGATCGGATTCCCATGCGGGTGCCGGTGCGCTGTGTGTATCGGCTGGAGAAAGTGGACCGGGGACTTGGGGGAATTTTGCTTCGGGAGGAGCCGGTGGGGGCTTCCACCCTTGTCTGCCGGACACCGGGGGTGCACATGCTGGATGGCCGGGAGGATCTGTGCGTTCTGTGGGATATCCGGGTGGCGGATTCCCATAAGCGGATGGGGATCGGACAAAAGCTGTTTGACGCAGGCGTGGAATGGGCGAAGGGTGAGGGCTTTTCCCAGATGAAAATTGAGTGCCAGAATAATAATGTCCCGGCCTGCCGCTTTTATCATAAGCAGGGCGCTGTCCTGTCAGAAATCAATGAGTATGCCTATTATCAGGAGGAAGATCTCCGGGATGAGGCGCAGCTGATCTGGTATTTGGATCTGTGAGAGGTGGAACATGGGAGCGAATAAGGAAGTGGCTGGAAGAGAGACCAGCAGAAACCGGATTTACCGGGTGATTTATGAAAACAGGGGAGTCAGCAGGCAGAAAATCGCCGACACTCTCCGCATGAGCCTGCCCACGGTGGTGACGTATCTGAATGAGCTGATGGAAGAAGGGCTGGTGAGGGAAACCGGTATGTTCGCATCCACCGGAGGAAGGCGTGCCGTCTCCTATGAGATTGACGAAGACAGCCGCACGGCTGTGGGAATGGAAGTGACGGCGGATTATGCCAAGGCGGTGCTGGTGAATCTGCGGGGACGTGTCTATGCCAGGGAAAAGGTGGAACTCCCATTTTCCTACACAAAATCCTATGCCGGGACCCTGAATGAGCTGTTAAAGCGGGTAAAACAGAAAGCCGCGGGGGATACCTTTCTGGGGGTCGGAATCGCGCTTCCCGCCATTTTAAACGCGGACGGAACCCGGATTCTCCATGCGGAGACGCTGGGGGTGGAGGATGTGGAAACCGACCTGTTAAAGTCCGAGATGGAGGACGCGGTTTTCTTTTTCCACGACAGTGCGGCGGCGGGGCTGGCGGAAGGATACGCCCGCCCGGTCACGGACCATCTGGCCTATCTGTATCTGAGCGACACCGTGGGGGGAGCCATCCTGGATGAACGGGAATTGGTATTTGGCCGACACGGACAGAGCGCCGAGTTTGGCCATATGATTCTCCACCCGGGAGGAAAGAAGTGCTACTGCGGAAGAAGGGGATGCGCGGACACCTGCCTTTCGGCGAAAATACTGGCCAAGGGAGTGCCGGGAGGCCTGGCTGGTTTCTTTTCGCAGCTGGAACAGGGGGATGCCGATGCCGGAGAACGCTTTGCGGCATACCGCAGGGATCTGGCCCTTCTCATCAGCAATATCCGCGTGACCCTGGACTGCGATCTGATCCTGGGCGGCGATGTGGGGGGATTTTTGAAACCGTATATGGATGAAATCAAAGAGGAACTCCAAAAGCTGGACGGCGGGATCATGCCGGTGGATTATCTGAAAGCCTGTATGTATCCGGAGGATGCGGCGGCCAAGGGCGGCGCGTTTCTGATGATCCAGGAATTTGTCAAAAACAGCGTGCGGATGCGCGGATGAAAACCAATCGGAATAGCAATAGAAGAGACCGTATCTATGCGGGGACGGAAAGCCGAGGGCAGACAGCCACTCGCTTTCGGATCTGCAAAGATGCGGTCTATTTTGTTGTCGCAATACTTTTATAAAATATTTTATAAAAGTATTGACATTTCCGAAAAGAAGACGTATGCTGATGGTAGAAATCGCAACTGTGATTCTGCTGCTGCGAAGCGGCTTTGGCGTGTTTCTCCATGATCAGAGGAACCGATTGGTTGTTAAAGGTAAAGGAGGATAAGAGTATGGCACTGGTGACAAGCAGACAGATGCTGTTGGATGCCCAGAAAGGACAGTATGCAGTGGGGGCGTTCAATGTGGAAAATATGGAGATGGTGATGGCGGTGATCAAAGCGGCGGAGGAGCTTTATGCGCCGGTGATGCTTCAGACGACTCCATCTACGGTAGCGTACGCGGGGCTGGATCTGTATCTGGCCAACTGCCGGGCAGTGGCAGAGAAGGCGTCGGTTCCGGTGGCGATGCATCTGGATCACGGAAACAGTTTTGCGCTGGCCATGCAGGCGCTTAGAACCGGGTATACATCCATCATGATCGATGGTTCTCACCAGGTATTTGAGGAAAACATTGCTTTGACCAAGCGGGTGGTGGATGCCTGTGCGCCCTCCGGGATTCCGGTGGAAGCGGAGCTGGGCAAAGTCGGAGGAAAGGAAGATGATCTGGACGGCGGAGACGGCGGCTACACGGTTCCGCAGGAGGCAAAGGAGTTTGCCGAGAGGACTGGCGTAGGTTCTCTGGCGGTGGCCATCGGAACGGCCCATGGCGTGTACAAGGGAGAACCCAAGCTGGATCTGGACCGCTTAAGCGAGATCCGGGAGATGGTCTCCATTCCCCTGGTGCTTCATGGGGCGTCGGGATTGTCCGAAGAAGCGGTGAGAGAGAGCATTCGCCGTGGGATCTGCAAGGTAAATTTCGCGACGGAGCTGCGTATTGCCTATACCCAGGGCGTCCGGGAAGTGCTGGAGGCCGATCCATCCGTGTTTGATCCGAAGAAGTATGGAAAAGCAGCCATGAAACGGGTGACGCAGATCGTAAAGACCCGCATGGAGATGTGCGGATGCTGCGGCAAAGCGTGAGGAGGTTCGGTACGGCAGATTCGTTGGATTGGGAGCGGTAGGAATGAAAGATTTGCTTTTAGGAATCGATATTGGAACGTCTGCGTGTAAGGCGGCTCTTTTTTCGGAGGACGGGAAGGCAGTCGCGCAGACCAGCGAGACGTATCCAGTGTATTATCCCAGGCCCGGCTGGGTGGAGCAGAATCCGCAGGAATGGTGGCAGGCAGTGTGCAGGGCGGTTCGAAACCTGATGGAGGAAACCGGGATCCGGCCGGAACGGATCGCGGGGATCGGTGTGGACGGACAGAGCTGGTCGGCGATTCCGGTGGATGGAGAGGGCAATTGCCTTGCCAATACGCCCATCTGGATGGATACCAGAGCCAGAGAAATCTGCCGAAAGGTTCAGGCAGACGGCCTGGAGCCGTGGATTTTTTCCGTATCAGGGAATGGAGTTTCTCCCAGCTACACGACGCCAAAGATGATGTGGCTGAAGGAAAATCGGCCGGAAATTTATGAAAAGACGGCATATATTCTGCAGAGCAACAGCTTCATTGTCCTGAAGCTGACGGGCGTGTTTTCCCAGGATGTCTCCCAGGGCTACGGTCTTCATTTTTTCCGCCAGGAGACGGAAACCTGCGATTCGGATCTGGCGGCGCAGCTGGGGCTGTCTGCGTCCATGGTGCCGGAACCGGTCGCCTGCCATCAGATCGTGGGAACGGTCACCTGGCAGGCCGCCAAAGAAACCGGACTGATCAGCGGGATCCCGGTCTGTGCGGGAGGGCTGGATGCCGCCTGCGGTTCTCTGGGAGCCGGTGTCTTACGTCCCGGTCAGACCCAAGAACAGGGGGGACAGGCGGGAGGCATGAGCATCTGCGAGGATGTGCCAAAATCCCATAAAAGCCTTATTTTAAGTCCCCATGTTATCCCCGGCCAGTGGCTTTTGCAGGGCGGAACCGTCGGGGGAGGCGGAATCCTTCGGTGGATGAAGCGGGAACTGGCCCCGGATCTGGACTTTGACGAAATCACCAGTCTGGCTGATACCGTACCCGCCGGAAGCGGCGGCGTGTTATTTCTGCCCTATATGGCAGGGGAGCGGTCCCCCATCTGGAATCCGGATGCCAGGGGGGTATTCTACGGCCTGGGTTATGAAAAGGGGCTGGCGCACATGCTCCGGGCGGGACTGGAGAGTGTGGCTTTTTCCTTGGAACACAACCTGCGCTGCGCCGGGGAGGCCGGTGTGGCGGTGAATGAGCTGTTTGCCATGGGAGGAGCGGCCAACAGCCGCATGTGGACCCAGATGAAGGCCGATGTGACGGGGCGTACCATCTGCGTTCCCGCTTCCGACACAGCCACCACTCTGGGGGCTGTGATTCTGGCAGGTGTCGGTGTGGGCCTGTATCCCGATTTTGAGACGGCCGTGAAAAAAACGGTGCGGATTCAGAGAGTCCATCAGCCGGATGGGGAACGGCATCGGATTTATGAGAAGCAGATGGAGCGGTATCTCATTCTGAGTGAGAGTATGCAGCGTGTGTATGAAAAACTGGAAAATGGAGGAACGAAATCATGAAAGCAGCAGTTGTACATGGAATCAAAGATGTCAGATATGAAGAGATCGAAACCCCAAGGGCAGAACCGGGAAAAGTCCTGATTAAGGTAAAATATACGGGAATCTGCGGTTCCGATGTGCCCCGGGTCAACGCGGGAGCCTGCCATTACTATCCCAATGTGCTGGGCCATGAGTTTTCCGGCGTCGTGGAGGAAGTCGGAGCGGGCGTGACTTCGGTGAAGAAAGGCGATCGGGTGGCCGGTGTACCCCTGGTTCCTTGTATGAAATGCGCGGACTGCCAGAAGGGAAATTATTCGCTGTGCAAACATTACAGCTTCATCGGTTCCAGAGAATTCGGAAGCTTTGCCCAGTACGTTTCCGTCCCGGAAAAGAATGCCGTAAAGTTTGACGATGCCATCTCCTTTGAACAGGCCGCCTTTTTTGAACCGGCGACGGTGGCCCTCCACGGATTAAAGCGTGTCAATTACCAGGGCGGAAAGCAGGTGGCCATCCTGGGAGGCGGCACCGTCGGCATGTTCACCATGCAGTGGGCCAAGATCTACGGCGCCAAAAGCGTGACGGTATTTGATATCAATCCGGCGCGTCTGGAATTGGCCAAACGCTTGGGAGCGGACTATGTGATCGACACCAGAGAAGAGAACTTTATGGAACAGGCCATGGCGCTGACCGGTCACGATGGATTTGATTACATCTATGAGACCGCCGGAAACACCGCCACCATGAAGATGGCCTTTGAGCTGGCGGCCAATAAGGCGGGGGTATGCTTCATTGGAACGCCGACGAAGGAGCTGTCCTTTTCCGTGAAAGAATGGGAAAATATGAATCGAAAAGAATTTACCCTGACAGGATCCTGGATGTCCTACAGCGCTCCGTTTCCAGGAGAGGAATGGGAGCTGACGGCCCACTATTTCAAAACAGGACAGCTGAAATTTGATGAATCCTTTATTTATAAAAAATTTCCGCTGAGCCAGTCTGCGGAGGCCTTTCATTTGTTTGAGATCCCCGGTGAGGTGAAGGGAAAGATTCTGATCGACAGCGAACAGTAAGGGATCATACGGAAAGATCGTGGGAAAGGAAGAAAACATATGATTGTGACTGTGACGCTAAATGTGGCTGTGGATAAATCCTATGTGATCGATACGCCCCTTCATGTGGGAGAAGTGATGCGGGTCAAAACCTGCAGCAATACAGCCGGAGGAAAGGGACTGAATGTATCCAAGGTGATTCGGCTCTGCGGGGAAGACGTTCTGGCGACGGGATTTTGCGGCGGATTCAACGGCGCCTATGTGGAAAAGATGCTGGAAGAAAAGGGAGTCCGCCATCGCTTTGTCCGCGTGGAGGGGGAAACCCGCTCCTGCATCAATATTTTGGCCAGCGATGGGACCTCCACCGAGTTTTTGGAACCGGGAGCGGCTGTGTCGGAGCAGGAAGTGGAACTATTTTCGGAGCAGTTCGGGAAACTGCTGCCCAAATGCCAGGTGGTTACCATGTCGGGAAGCGCGCCCGGGGGCGTTTCGAACGATATCTATGCCCGGATGATACGGATGGGAAGAGAAGCCGGAGTCAAGATGATTCTGGATACCAGCAAAGACTATCTGAAAGAGGGCTGCAAGGCCCTGCCGTATCTGATCAAGCCCAATCAGGACGAGATCGCGCAGCTTTTGGGAAAGGAAGTGGGCAGTGAAAACGAGATGATCGAGGGAGCCAGACAGCTCTGTGCGCAGGGAATTTCCCATGTGGTGCTATCCCTGGGAGCCAAAGGGGCCCTGGACGTCAGCAGACAGGGCGTATGCCGTGCGGTACCGCCTAAAATCGACGCGGTGAATACGGTGGGATGCGGCGATTCCATGGTGGGAGCCATGGCTGTGGCCCTGGAACGGGGATGGAGCATGCAGGAACGGATGCGCTATGCCTGTGCCGTCTCAGCTGCCAATGCCATGAATTTGGAGACCGGATATTTCAGGAAGGAAGATATGGAAGCCATATATGAGAAGGTGGCTGTAGAGTGGGAGCCATTTTGATGGGATCCCTCCCGGCGGGTTTTCAATACCCGCCGGGAAACATCGGAAAAACTTAACGAATCCACAAATCATTGGTGCGTCTCAGCCAGTCATCCAGGCGGAGGCGCATTTGTTTTACCACTTCAGGGTGGGAGGAGGCGCAGTCATGGAGCTGGCAGGGATCGTTGATCTGGTCATAGAGGAGGCAGGTTTCTCTGTCATAGCGGTCACGGAAGACCACCAGCATATACTGCTCATTGCAGACCCCGCGGGCATTCATCTGGGGGTTGTTGTAAAATCCTTCCCCCGGATCCATGGACGTTTGGAGATCTCCGGAAGAAGAATCCATGGAAGCCCGAATCCATCCGGCCCGGCTGACGCCTTCGATGGACGCGGGAATCAGAGAGGAAAGGCCGCACAGGTCCAGGAGGGTCGGCATGATATCCGGCGGATTGAGAAAGGCCCTGCATGTGCTATGAGCAGGAATATGGCCGGGCCAGCGCAGGAAGAAGGGAACCTGATAGCACTCCCGATACCATTCGCCCTTATACATGAGGGAATGGCTGCCCATCAGTTCTCCGTGATCGGAAGTGAAAATTACAATGGTATTGTCCTTAAGTCCGGTTTCCTCCAGTGTCTTCAGAATCCGTCCAAACTGATCGTCGATGCCGGTGACACAGGAGAAATAGTGTTTGACACTGTCTCTGGCCGTCTCATGGAGAGCCGGATAGTTTTTGCCTGCGAAATCATAGGCGGGCGGCGGCGTGCATCCGGCCCGGGCATTGGGGTTTGTGAGGAGATCTTCGGCTTCTTTTCCCTCATAGGGCGTTTGATATTCTTCCGGTACCTGATCAAAGGGCATATGGGGCGGGTTGGGAGCCCAGAACAAAAGAAAGGGCTTATCCGGATCCCGCATGGCGCCATGTTCGTTTTCCAGATAGCGGATCACCATATCCGCCTCATGTCTGGGCGCCCATTCATCGACCTGGCGGACTTGGTCGGCCGCATCGTCGTTGAACCAATAATGGGGATGGAAATGCTGGTCGTTGCATCCGTAGGAATACCAGAAGCGGAAGTGATGCCGCTGGGAGACAGGGGTATAGGCATCCCAGACTTTCCCGTCCTCCCTTCTGGGTTCCAGATAGGGGAAATCCTTGGGTTCCGGCGCGGAAAGATGCCATTTTCCCACATAACCGCAGTCATAACCGGCTTCGTGGAACAAGTCAGAAAGGCAGACCTTGCGGGAAGTCAGATAAACGCCGAAGGGCGCGGTGGAGGTGTTGCAGTTTCCCACGACGCCGTTGGTGAAGGGGTAGCATCCGGTGAACAGCTGGCCGCGGTAGGGACTGCATACGGGATAGGTGGACACGGCATTGGGAAAATCCATACTTTCCGATACAAACCGATCGATATTTGGCGTATGGACCGGATCTTTTTTCATACATCCGATGGCGTCTCTGCGGAATTCATCCGGCAGGACAAATAGTAGGTTGGGTTTGGAAGATGACTGATGCATTTGGAGACTCCTTTCGTTTGAATTGATGTTGTCTGGGCCATCTGGTTTTCGCGTTTCTGATGAATATTATAGCAGTTGAGGGAGGGAGAGTATATGGAAAAACGGATGGAAAGAAGGGAAGATGCGAGAAAAAAAGAAACGGGTGCGCGCATGAAAACGGCCGCCGCATAAAACCGCAGCTGCAAAAGGAATGCAGCAGTGGTCTTATACGGCGGCCGTCTATCTTTCCGCTCGGTTCCGATCACGCAAATGGATCAGCGGTCCGTCATACTGAGGGATTCGATGGCGACGCTGCCGCCGCGTACGACCTCAATATGTTTATAATGCTTTCGAATCAATTTAATCAAATCATTGTTTTTCGTCTCTGTCTGCACACATTCCAGTATCAGGGCATCGGTGTCGCAGTCGATGATGGAGATCTGGAAAATCTGAGCAATCTGAAACAATTCCTGGACATCGCTGGAGGAACAGTTCATGACCTTGATGAACATCAGCTCCTTCATATGGATGGAATTGGTGGTAAAGTCCAGAACCTTAATCACCTCCACGCAGCGGTTCAGCTGCTTTTTTATCTGTTCAAATGTCACATCATCGCTTTCCACACCGATGGTCATACGGGAGACTGTGGGATCTTCTGTGGTGCCGACGGTCAGAGTCTCCAGGTTGTAGGCCTTTCCGGAAAACAGACCGGCTACCTTGCAGAGTACGCCCACATTATTTTCAACATAAAGGGAAATCCATCTTTTCTTCATAGTCCGCCTCCTATTAGCAATCCAGAATCATATCGTTCAGCGCTTTTCCGCCCTGCACCATGGGGAATACCAGATCATCGCAGGCGATGACAAATTCAATGATGGTGGGCCCTTTTTTATTGGCAAGCGCCTGTTCGAGTGCCGGTTTTATCTGGTCTTCTTCCTGAACCCGAAGTCCAAGGCATCCGTAGCTGTCCGCCAGTTTGACAAAATCCGGGGTGTAGTCCGGGCAAATGCTGCTGGGACCTCCGCAGCGGGGAGGACAGGTTTTCCTTCGGCGCGTACATACGCCGGAATAATGACGGCGATAGAAGAGCGCCTGCATCTGACGGACCATGCCCAGATAATGGTTGTTGAAAATACAGATCACGATGGGCAGTTCCTCGGCCACTGCAGTGGCCATTTCCTGGATATTCATCTGCATGCCGCCGTCTCCGGTGATACAGAAAACCGTCTTGTCGGGATTGGCCAGCTGGGCGCCGACGGCTCCGGGAAGACCGTATCCCATGGTCCCCATTCCGCCGGAGGTCAGAAGCCGGGTGGAAGCGTCCATCTGAAGGTACTGGGTGGTCCACATCTGATGCTGCCCCACATCGGTTACCACGATGGCGTTTTCCTTGTGCTCATTGATGGCTTGGATGATGGCTTCCGGGGTGATTCCGTGTCCCTTTTTCATATGAAGCGGATGCGCATCGGCCCAGGCATGGATTTGATTCATCCATTCGGCGGTATCGGCTTCTTTTACGTAGCGGAGCATGGCCTGGATGGCCTCTTTGGCATCCGCCACAATGGGAACATCCACGACAATATTTCTGGAAATGGAAGAGGAATCAATGTCAATGTGGACAATCTTGGCATGCTTGGCAAAATCGCTGATTTTGCTGGTCACACGGTCGCTGAAACGGGTGCCGATGGAAAACAGGACATCACAGTCGCTGATGGCCATGTTTCCCGCATAGCAGCCATGCATGCCAATGTTTCCCACATAATAAGGATGATCCGTATCCAGGGCGCCTTTTCCCATGATGGTGGTCACAACCGGGATATGGGTTTTCTCCACAAGCTTAGTCAGTTCCTCATGGGCATGGGCGATATTCACGCCGCCGCCGATTAAAAACAGGGGCTTTTTCGCGTTTTTCAGGAGATCAATTCCCTTTTTTAACTGTCCGATGTGGACGCCGGTGCTGGGCTTATAGCCGCGGATATCGACGGTATCGGGATAGACACTGTCGCCGAGCTGGGCCATGACATCCTTTGGAAGGTCGATGATGACAGGGCCCGGTTTCCCGGTCTGTGCAATATAGAACGCTTCTTTCAGCACGCGGCCCAGATCCTCTCTCTTTTTGAGAATCAGTCCATATTTGCAGATACTTCTTGTGATGCCGATGATATCGGCTTCCTGGAAGGCATCGTTTCCGATCAGATTGCACGGAACCTGGCCGGTCAGAACCAAAAGGGGGACACTGTCATAATAAGCCGTCGCGATACCGGTGACAGTATTGGTGGCGCCGGGGCCGCTGGTCACAAGACATACGCCGATTTTGCCTGTGGAGCGGGCATAGCCGTCTGCTTCATGGACGAGGGCCTGTTCATGGCGGGGAAGGATGAGACGTATATCATCCTGATTGTATAATTCATCAAAGATATCGGTTACCATCCCGCCGGGATAGCCAAAGACAGTATCGACGCCTTCTTCCCGAAGCGCCTTTATCAATAATTCGGTTCCTGGAATTTGTTTCATATCCTGCCTCCTTTTTCAATAAATAAAAAACACCCAAAGCTTTTAAAAGCTTAGGGCGAATATCAATCCGTGTTACCACCTAAATTCAGAGGAATCTGCACTCAGTCTGTACAGGAAAAAACCAATACAGCGTTTCCGATAACGTGGAAACCATCCGTTGGAGCCTACTGAGAAATAAAAAACCGTTCGGTCCAAGGCTCAAGGGCTACTTCCTTATTCCTGAAGAAAGGTTTGCACCGACCACCTTCTCTCTGTACCTCATAAGAAAATAAGTACTCCTCCCTGTCACAGCCGTTGACAGTATCATCGTTTTGCTGAAATCCATATATGGATTCGATTAAAAATTAGTATAGCAAGAGACTTTAGTATTGTCAAGTAATAAATGTATGGCCTCAGGACAAACGCATGAGTAAATAAATTGTGAACAAAATGGGAATCCGGACGGCCGAAGGGAGCGAACCTTTTCCCTGTCGGGTCGCTCTCGCTCCGTGAAAAACGTAGCGGTACTAAGATTTTTCTGC
>DVJD01000069.1 GCA_018710785.1 Candidatus Fimimorpha excrementavium | reverse complement strand
ATAATTTGGTAACTAAAAATATGATCAGAAAGAAATGGCTGTTTCTCATACTGCTTTTCGCCGTGATCGTTGTCGGCTTTTTATGCATATCCTACGTAAGCACTCGGAACTATCCCTGCTCTCTGCGGGATTTGGAGACCAGCAGGGAGCAGGATGGCATTCAGCGGCTGATTCACCAGGAGAAGGCAGACGGGGAAAGAGAAATCCTTTTTTATGAGGGGAAAAATGGTATGATTTATTTTGCCTGGACAGCGAATACGCTGTTTGGAAGCCGGGTGACGGTTCCCCAGGCCTGCGGGGCAGCCGATGCTGTGGAGATTCGCGCTTCCTATTACCGGATTCCGCCTTTTGTTTCAAGGGAACATCCGGGGATGATCGTCGGGGTAGTGCCAGGACCGGTAAACGGGGAAATTTCCATAAAAGGAACGGTTTGCCGGACATGTTGGGATGAAGAGAGTGAACGTACTGTTTTTTACTGTCTTTGCGATACGGAAGATGAGGGGATTTTTCGTATGGATGACATTCAGATTGGTGTGCCCGCCTTTTCCCTCAGTCCTCTTCCTCCAGCAGGGGAAGAATCCGGCGCATGGATGCGTCAAACTCCTCATCGGAAGAATTTTGGAACAAAATCAGATCATGTCCGGCGTCCAGACGTTTCAGCGGTTCGGGGATGGAAAAATCCACCGTCCGGATGTATTCTTCCCAGTGTGTCAGCTTCCAGGTATCCCGGTCGGAGTTGCGCGCGATCATCCGCTGATGGCAGACGGCCGGATCTGTGACCACCCAGATGATGACCAGCTTGGCGCCTTTGGCCCGCAGCTTGGTGCGGAATCGTTCCAGGGTGTCCTCGTTGTGAACTTCCTTCGTAAAGGGAGCATTGATCAGGACGATGTCGTCGTATTCCAGCGCTTCCACGCCGATGTCCACGATGGCTTCGTATTCAAAATCACGGATATTTTCTTCAAAAAAACGGGAGCTGCGGTTGATTTCTTCTCCGGCGGCTATGAATACCCGGTTGGACAGGGGAATCAGAGTGTCTTTGTCAAGATAAACGACGTGTTTCAGGTTTTTGGCAAGCTGTTTTGAGATGTACGTCTTCCCGCACGCAGGGGGAGAGGTGACAAGAATCATTTTTTTCATACGTTTTTCCGGCAGAAATGCCGACTCCTTTCCTTAATCGTTGCATATTATCTTACCACTATGGCAGATCCATTGCAAGGAAAGGAGCCGTTTTCCGGGAAAGAAAACCATCAACCTCAATGCTGCGGAATCTGAAGCGCTCCCAGCATGTAGCTTTTGAGATAGGCAAAGTCTACGATATCCACGGTGCCGGTGTCGTCGATATCGGCCGCCTCCGCCTGGATGCCGGTCATCTGAAGCTGGCCCAGCATCTGGGATTTGATATAAGCGAAGTCGACGATATCGATGACGCCGTCGCCGCTCATATCCCCATAGATGACAGCCTGATACTGGGCGATGGGCGTCTGGCCGGAATACAGGGTGATGCGGCTTCCGGTGCGGATGAGATCCGTATCGGAGCAGGCAGCGCCGTTTGGATCCGCTATCTCCAGGCGGGTATCTCCATGGAGGGAGAAATGGCTGCGAAGGGCAGAAACGGTCGTCTGCGGTTCGATCATGGTGAGATAGGATCCTCTGGTCCGATAGCCGTTGATTTCATAGTCCCCCGTATCGCTTCCGCTTCCAAATCGGTAATCCGGATTTTGAAGCATGGTCATAATGATCGTCACCGTATCGGAGAGATTTTTGTGTATCCGTCCCGGAAAATAGGATTCCAAAACGGAGAGGCTGTCAAACTGGGGCATATGCATGACACGGCCTCCGGTGCTTGCCAGGCGGCTGTCATTGGTCTGATACCAGCAGGTTTTATTGGTCTCGCTGTTTCCGCCGCTTCCATCCGGTTCGCACCAGCGGGAGGCTTCAAAATAGACATAGGGAATGCCCCAGTTGGAATTGAAGTAGTGCTGGTCGCTTCCGGTCACTCTGGTGGGAGACGGAAACATGTCGACGGCCTGGGGAAGGGCAGAAAGGGGTACTCCGGCCGCCGAAGCGGCATTGTTTGCCCAGTCGTATCCCATTGTCTTGGTCAGGGCGCCGTTTTCGTAGACACCGCCGTAGGCATATAAAAGATCTCCGGCCGCCACGCAGTCCACGTTGATATAGCAGAGGGCGCGGTGGGCTTCGCTGTCTTTTTTGATCGTCGTATAATTACAGCTTCCGGCATAGCCAAGACCCGTCAGGGCGCTCTCCTCTCCATCGAAGAAGCAAAACTTTATGGTGAATTCCGTTTCCACGTTTTTCATGCGTTTGGCAATCTCCAAAACAGCGGCCACCCCGGAGGCATTGTCATCGGTTCCGGTGGTATTGACGCTGTCATAGTGGGCGCCCACATAGACGATCTGGTCGGTTCTCCCCTGCTTGGTCGCCGTGTAATTGACAAAGTGATGGCCGTTTTGGTCAAAGCCCAGTTCTTCCACCGGATACCCGAAGCTTCGCAGCTGATCCGCGATCCAGCTGCCGGCAGCGGTTTTCTGACGGGAGTCGGCGATCCGGGCGGGGTAATGCTCCGCGAGATACCGGATGTATTGATAGGCGGGATCCCCGTAGGCATCGGCCCTGGCTTGAATGCCGGACGGGAAAAAGAGATGGGAGAACGCCCCAATGCATAGAACACAAATGAAAAGCCATGCAGCACATCTTTTTTTTGTTTTCATACCCATATAACGCCATCCTTTCCATATTTCTGGGAATAAAAACTATTTCAACAAAGGTTTGTCACTTTTATTATACTAACATATCCTCATTCTGATGTAAAGCAGGCAATCCAGGTACATTTACAAAATTTTTAGGGCGCGTCTCTTCCGCAGGATCAGGATTCCTCCTGGGGAGCGGCGATACCCCGGTGATTCTGGTATCCTACGGGATGGGATCTCCAGCGGACATCCGCCTTCCACTGCATGGATTCGAAGGGATCATCGGTCTGTTTCAGATGACGGCGGTATAGATTCCGCATGGTTTCCAGAGCAGTGTGATAGTCCGGTGAGAAGACAAGATTTTTGGTCTCCAAAGGATCGGTCATAAGATCGTATAATTCTTCTCCGCCGTCCTCCACATATCGGGTATATTTATAGCGTTCATTCCGTATCATCCGTCCCGGGGAAATGGTGAATCCCCATTCCGTATGCCATTCACTGGCCACGTATTCCCGTTCCAGTATGCTCCCGCCCAGAAGCTCGGAGGATAAATCCATACCCCGCAGGCCATTGGGGATGGGAATTTCGGCGTATCCGCACAGAGTTGGAAAGAGATCCAAAAGAGAGGT
>DVJD01000068.1 GCA_018710785.1 Candidatus Fimimorpha excrementavium | reverse complement strand
TCCTCTGCTCTACCAACTGAGCTATCTGGGCAGTCATCAGAGTCTTCGTCAAATGCTGGTGACCGGAATCGAACCGGTACGGGGGTTAAATCCCGCAGGATTTTAAGTCCTGTGCGTCTGCCAGTTCCGCCACACCAGCACAGCAAAATTCTGATTCTCGAGAAAATCTCTTTTCTCAACTGGATGGAGGTGGATTCGAACCACCGAAGCAATTTGCAGCAGATTTACAGTCTGTCCCCTTTGGCCACTCGGGAATCCATCCATGTCGTTCTGACGTTTATAAACTATATCACAAAGTTTTCTCAATTGCAAGCACTTTTTTGAATTTTCCAGGGCAAACGCCTGCGTTTGCCCTACCTATTATCCCAAAGATACACCACTGCCGACACGGGATCCATCGTAATGTTCAGCATGCCGTCCTGCACTTCTGTGCAGACCTGCCCCACATTATAGCCTCCCTTGGTTGTCTTCATGATGCGTACCATCTGAGCCTGCACAGGAACTTCGATTTCCCATACCGGAATCGAAAGATTGCGATACTCGGTCTTATTATTGATCACCACGACCGCCTTTGTGTCCCTTGTAAAACGTCCGTATGCGATCAAATGCTCCCCTGCCATCAGCGGCTTTAGGGATCCGTTTCTGAGGCATGGAATGGTCTTGTGAAATTCGATCATATATCTGTGAAACTCTATCAGTTCCCAATCTTCTTTTCCCCAGGGATAAGACCTTCTGTTATCCGGATCCGTCCATCCCACCTGCCCGGCCTCATCACCGTAATAAATGGTGGGCGCGCCCGGCCAGGTCAGCTGTATGACGACTCCTTCCCGGAACACCCCTTTGTCCACATTTTTCCCGGCAGCTTCCGGTCCCTTCGTCACCGTGCGTCCGATGGTCCGATTGGTACGGGTCAGAAACCTGGAATGGTCGTGATTGGATAATTCGTTCATAGCCACTTCCAGAGATGGGTGCTGAAATTTACTCATATTGTAGGCCATGGTCTGGAAAAACCAGGTCCCGTTTCCGTAAAGCTGCTGGTTTGACTCATCGCTGTGTTTTTCCATTCCCGTCAAAAACCATGTAATCGGTTCCATAAACGCGTCATAATTCATGACCGTATCCCACTGATCTCCCTGCATCCAGGAGCTTGGATCCCCATAATGCTCTGCCAGAATCAAGGAGTCCGGATTGGCCTCCTTCACCGCCTTTCTGAAGTCCTGCCAGAATTTATGATTATATTCATTGCTTCTGCCCAGATCAGCTGCCACATCCAGACGCCAGCCATCCACACAGTAGGGCGGAGAAACCCATTTTTTCGCGATACGCATCACATAATCATGGAGTTCCTGAGAGTCCTCATAGTTTAATTTCGGAAGTGTCTCATGGCCCCACCAGCCGTCATAATCCGCATTGTACGGCCATTTAAACCTTCGAAACCGAAAGAAGCTTCGATACGGACTGTCCTCCGAAATATAGGCCCCCGGCTGATATCCGGCCTGTTTTTCATAAATTCGCTCCCGATCCATCCATTTATTAAAGGACCCGCAGTGATTAAATACGCCGTCCAGGATGACACGCATGCCTTTTTCATGGATCTTTTTCACCAGACGGGCAAAATACGCATTGCTGGCCTCCAGGTTTTCCTTATTCGTCACTCTGGATATATAGCGGGAAGCCGCCTGATTATTGAAATTGTCTTCCGCCATCAATTCCCCTTCATCTTTGCAGATGACAGCAAAATGCGGGTCAATATAATCGTAATCCTGAATATCATATTTGTGATTGGAAGGCGACACGAACAAAGGATTGAAGTAAATCACTTCCACCCCAAGCTCTTTTAAATAATCCAGTTTTTCCTCCACTCCCTGGAGATCGCCTCCATAAAAGCAGCGCACATCCAAAGCATCCGGGTATTTTTCCCAGTCTGTCACCGCCACCGTATGTCCTCCAATATACGCATATTCCCGGTCCAGGGGATCGTTTTCTTTTGAGCCATTCCGAAACCGGTCCACAAAAATCTGATAAAAAACGGCTCCTTTTGCCCACTCTGGTGTATGAAATCCAGGTGTAATCCGAAAGCTGAAACTTTTCTGAAGATCTGTTGTACATCCCAATTTATTATAATAACAAACTTCTTTTCCACGACTTATTTCAAAAAAATAACAGACAGGGTCCTCTCCGAGACAGATTATTCCTTCATAATAATCAAATTCCCCTTCACTTTCCACTTTTTCCATTTTCGTCTCTGTACTGTCACAGATCAGATACACCTGGTCAGCATTGTCACGGGCCGTCCGAAACCGAATTTTCACCGTTTCATTGCAATCCGGTTCGGGCGGCATCCTGTATTCTGACGTCTCATCACAAAAGAGCGCTTGTCGATCCAAATGCAGTCTCACTTTCATAACAATTGCTCTCCTAAATTTTCATTTTTTATGCCTGCACCTTTTTGCAGGGAAAACACAGTACCTTTTTTCTCCATATTCCCATTTTATAATATCCGTCCCAATAGTACAACCCAATTCTGCATTTCTTTTTTTGGGCAGAGAAAAGGACGGCATTCGCAGGCCGTCCTTTTCTGGAGAAGGTATTTCATTTCTTATGGGGTGTAGCAAAAAACTATACAATGTATTGGGGGTTTACGCATATTAGTATAGCATTTTTGTCCCCATAAGTGTGCACAAATTTTCATTTTTTTTCATTTTTCTTTTGTGCAATAAACATCGTGCTATATCTCTTCTCCGGATTCTTCCCGAAACATTGCTTCAAATTCTTCTGTTCCGATCTTTTCCTTTTGTATGAGGACTTCTGCGCATCTGTGGAGGACATCCATATGGTTTTCGATCAGATGACGCGCTTTTGTGTAGCATTCATCAATGATTCTCTTGACCTCCTCATCAATGGTTGTGGCAATCGTCTCCCCATAACTTCTTGTGTGGGCCAGATCTCTTCCAATAAATACTTCCCCGTCATTGTCATCATAGTTGATGAGTCCGATACGGTCAGACATTCCATACTTTGTAACCATGGAACGGGCAATCTCCGTGGCCTGCTTAATATCCTGCGACGCGCCTGTCGTGATATCGTCAAATATCAGTTCCTCCGCCACACGTCCTCCCAGGGCGACGATAATGTTCTGAAGCATCTTTCCCTTGGTATTAAACATCTCATCGGTTTCCGGCAACGGCATGGTATATCCGGCTGCCCCCATTCCCGTGGGGATGATGGAAATCGTATGAACCGGTCCCACATCCGGCAGCAAATGGAACAAAATCGCATGTCCCGTTTCATGGTAGGCTGTGATTTTCTTTTCTTTTTCAGAAATCACCTTGGAGCGTTTTTCCGCGCCGATTCCCACCTTGATGAACGCCTGTTCCACATCGGCCTGGGAAATATATGCCTCTCCCTTTTTCGCCGCCGAAATCGCGGCTTCATTCAGGAGATTTTCCAGATCCGCCCCGGTAAAACCGGCTGTTGTCTGGGCGATCCGGTGCAGATCCACATCGTCTCCGATGGATTTATTTCTGGCATGAACTTTAAGAATCTCTTCTCTTCCCTTAATATCCGGACGTCCCACGCCGACCTTTCGGTCAAAACGGCCCGGTCTTAATATGGCAGGGTCCAGGATATCCACACGGTTTGTCGCGGACATGACAATGATTCCCTCATTGACTCCGAATCCATCCATTTCCACAAGGAGCTGGTTCAGCGTCTGCTCCCTCTCATCATGGCCGCCGCCCATGCCGGTTCCGCGCCGTCTGGCCACTGCATCAATCTCATCGATGAACACGATACAGGGAGCGTTTCGCTTTGCCTGCTCAAACAGATCACGCACACGGGAGGCTCCGACACCGACAAACATTTCCACAAAGTCAGAACCGGAAATGCTGAAAAACGGAACCCCTGCTTCTCCGGCCACGGCTTTTGCCAAAAGTGTCTTACCGGTCCCCGGAGGTCCCACCAGAAGGATTCCCTTGGGAATTCTGGCGCCGAGATTGGTATATTTCTTTGGATCCTTTAAGAAGTCCACCACTTCTTCCAGTTCCTCTTTTTCCTCTTCCAGACCTGCCACCTGTTTGAAAGTAACCGGATTTTTCTTACTGTCCGCCATGGTCGCGCGGCTCTTCCCAAAGTTTGCCATGGGATTTGCGCTTCCCCCTCCGGCAGCCCGGTTATTCATCATGATAAAGATCAGGAAAAATCCTCCGAACATTAAAAGCATCGGCAGGATGGTGGTCATCAGATAACTATCCCTTGGGACATCCTGAAGTGTTACATTTACCTGGTTATCCAAAAGGTACTGCTGTTCTTTTGACACATCAGCCACATTGACCGTATGCTGTCTGCCGTCCACCGTGTAGGTGATGCTTCCCGTAGGGGCCTCTTTGTTCTGATGAATCACAGCCGCCGTGACACTGCCGCTGGATACATCATCCAAATAACTTGAATACGAGTAATTTCCGCTGGAAAACAGGCTGCTCTGCATCAGGATCGATACTATAATAATGACAACCAGAATCAGCATGAAAAAACTCATTCCACTATTTCTTCTTTCCACTGGATACCTCCCTATCTTAATTTTCTATCTGTAAAGTCCTCAAATAAGCACGTTAAAACTCGACCACTCCGATATACGGCAGATTCCGATATTTCTGATCATAGTCCAGTCCGCATCCCACGACAAACTGATCCGGGATACAGAATCCTTCATAATCCACAGCCACTTCTTTTTTCACTCTGCGCTCCGGTTTATTTAACAGCGTACACAAACGGATGCTGTTGGGATTTCTCTGTGCGAGAAACCCTTTCAGATAACTCAGCGTAAAACCGGAATCGATGATATCTTCTACAATAATAACATCCTTTCCTTCAATGGGTAAATCCAGATCTTTAATAATTTTCACTTTTCCGCTGGATTCTGTTCCGCTTCCATAACTGGATACCGACATAAAATCCATCGTAACCGGCACTGTGATTCTTTTGGCCAATTCACAGGTAAAAAATACGGCTCCTTTCAGTATGCCGATTATGGTAAGCTCCCGCCCCTCATAATCACGGTTAATCTGAGCCGCGATCTCCTCTACTTTCTGCATCACTTCTGCTTCTGACAACAACACACGAATTTTTTCAGCCATCTTTTGTTACTCCTTTTACTATTTTTCCCTTCAGGCAGCCTTGACTGCGCACGGCAGTCTCAGTCCCACTGTATTTCAATCTGTAAGATTCGCTTTGTATGTTCTGTGACTTTATAATCCTCTGCCATTCGATATCCAACCACCCACAGAATCCGATTTCCATCCGCCACCAATGGGATTTTTTCCCGCCAGTCTCTTGGAATCTTCTGATCTATCATATACTCTTTCAGCTTCTTGCTTTGTCCCTTGGCCACGCCGATTCGGTCGCCCGGCATGCGCGAACGCAAAGAAACCGCATGTTTGATTGTATCATAGTCAAACCACTTCGTATAGGTATTTTCCGGGATTTTCTCGTTTTTTTTGTAAGGAAAATCGGTCAAAATCATACGGCACTCTCCGATTTTCACCTCCGGGCCGTCCGTTTTTCCTTTTTTCACTCCGATTTTCACTCCGTCATACGTTTTGTGTGCATAGCGTTCATCCGGAAGACTCAGCTGTTTTCCCACCGGCAAATCAAACAAGCGGAGTATCCCCGCGATATGCGCATGGGTAATGTCTTTTGTTTTTCCCGCCGTCCGTTTCATCGTTTCCCGGATGACATATTTTTTTACGGCCGGATGCAGACGGCCAAACGCCTTCGTCGGCAATTCCAGCGCGCCGTCTTCCTGCTTCCTTCCCTCCCGCTCCAGCCACTTCTGCGCTTCCTGCGTCAGATAATCATCCGCTTCCAGGCACAGCTTCCCGCAGTTTACAATATGTTCCCTGGCTTTATCCGAAATCTGGGCCTCCAGATAGGGAAGGACGGTCAGGCGGATTTTATTTCTCGTGTAGTCCTGAGACAGATTCGTCTCATCCGTCACATAGGAAAGATTTTTCTCCCGCAGCCATGCCTCTATCTGCTTTCGGGTAAAAGAAAGAAGGGGGCGTATGATGACTCCCCGTTTTTGTTCCATGCCTCCCAGACCGCGAAGCCCGCTCCCCCGGATCAGCTGAAACAAAATGGTCTCCGCATCGTCATCCATATGATGGGCGACGGCGATTTTATCACCGCCGCATACCTTTCGGATCCGTTCAAAAGAAGCGTACCTGGCGATTCTCCCTGCTTCCTCCACGGAACATCCCTCTCGTTTTGCATATGCGGGAACATCCACGGTTTCCACGCGGCAGGCCACATCCCATCTGCGGCAGAGCTGTTCGACAAAATCAGCATCCCGCTTTGCCGTTTCTTTCCGAATGGAATGATTCACATGCACCGCCGTCACCGTCAGGTTCCAGCGCTGTTTTAGCTCGCATAAAACTGCCAAAAGGCAGACTGAGTCTGCCCCGCCGGATATCCCTGCTATGATATGATCCCCTTTTTTTACCAATTGATTCTCATTCCATTCCTTTTCTATCTGCTGTACCAAATCCATACGCGGCTTCCTCCTGCCGTTTCTCGTTCTCACATAATCCTTCATTTACTATATCACTTCTTCCACATCCCTGCAACAAGTACAGTCATATCATCCCTTGCCTCCCCCTGTTCCAGCGCATAATCCAAAACGTTTCGCGCCAGCTCTTTGGGATTCTTTCCGGATAGTCCCATACAAAATTCCTTCATGGCCCCCTCTTTATCCACTCCCGGCATGGCCTCCAAAACCCCATCCGTCATCATAATAATCAGATCCCCATCCTTTAAACGGTACATACTTTCCGACGGCTGGGTCTCCTTTAAAATCCCGATCGGCAGGGATTCTGACTGCAGAAGCTCGATTTCCTCTCCCCGCCGGATCAATGTCACGGCGGCGCCGGATTTTGTAAAATCACACAGACCGCTGTACAGATCGGCCACTGCCATATCCATGGTAAGCGGGTGGTAGGCTTCCTGCATCACAAGCGCCTGGTTGACCAGGCGCACAACGGTTCTGGGCTGAAATCCGGCTGCCACCAGCTGCTCTGCCAGTTCAATGGCCCTGGAGCTTTCAAAAAAGGCATTCTGCCCCGATCCCATCCCATCGCACAGGCTCAGCAGTACTTTTCCGCCCGGCAGCTCCATATAGGAAAAGGAATCCCCGGACACCGACTCCTCCCCTTTTACGCATCGGGCCACACCGTGCAGCATGCGGTAGGCCGTCTCTTCCTCCAGGCGAACCACCCGGGGCACCGCGGATATGACATTTACCCCATCCGCAGCCGGACAAAGCGGTCTGCCCACCACTTCACTGACCGCGTCCGCCACCTCTTTGACGGTGATGCTTCTTCCGCTCTTTGCGCTGGCCCGCAGAATCACTTCGCATCGTTTCTTATCCTCCTCCCATACTGCGATCTGATCCGTCTGCAGTTTCAGCCCGCGCAGCTTTTTCTGCAGATCTTTTTCCATCCGGCAGGTGACGTCCACCGTTTTATCCAGCTGCGCGCGAAATTCCTTCAGCAATTCCGCCACCTCCTGAAGCTGTTCGCTCACCACGGCGCGATTTTCAAAATAACGGGTTCTCCAACCGATTTCTTCTTCCGCACAGGCGTATTCTTCCTTGGACGGACGTCCCTGGGCAAACGAATGGGACAGTTCCATCAGGGAATCTTCCATCTGCTTCAGCCGCCTCCCTATGGCGCCGTCAAAATCCCCGCGCTGAGGCGTCACTTCTTTTTTTGGTGTTTCCACTCCCTCCGGTTCGCATAAAGACCGGGGCAAAATCAAAAACAGCGCCGCTCCCACGATCAATTCCATAAAGGAACCCGCCAGCAGATTTGGCGCATAGATCACCGCCACGCCCACAGCCGCAGCCATATACCCCAAAACGCTGGCGATTCTCCCGAGACTGCGGAACACTCCGGCCATCACGCCGATCATGCAGAAAATCCCCAGGGAACCCATGGATTTTGTGAACAGCGTCAGGACAATGCCGCAGGCCGTACCGCACACAGCCCCGGATCCCGGCCCATATTTGTAGCCCATAAACAGTACCGAAAATAAAAGGACCATTTCCACAATGGAATAGCCCACATTTCCGCTCATCATCAGTTCTGTGATAAAAATGCCAATGAAAAGCGCCCCGCCCAGACGCCTTCCCCACTCCGACAGACGTTCTTTCTTCACCTGATCACCCTCCTTGTCCTACAGCAAATCTTTCTGTCCAATCATACTGAATACAGCACGAAATATTTGTCAAAGCCCGTCTCCCGGATCAAAAAATTTATCGTCCTCTTTTTTCCCGTTTGCCGATTCGAGGGGGTTCAGAACACTTAAGAAGTTAACAGATGAAAACGGGTCTGCAGTTTCCTTCTCTGCAAACCCGTTTTTCCTATTCTGACTTGAATTTCAGTTCATCGTCATACAGCAGTCCGAACTTTTCTTTGGCCACTTTTTCAGCAAATTCCCTGGTCTTTGTATACTCTTTGTAATCGTTCAGTTCCTGCGTCCGCTCATTCTCATCGTCAATTTTTTGCTGAAGCTCCTCCTGCTTTGCGGCATACTGCTCATTCTGCTTTTCCATTTCCATCACACGAAAGGAGATCAACCCGCCAAGCGTCAACACCAAAACCAACGCCAAGATCATATGCCGCCTATTGGACTGTCTTCTTTTTCTGCGCTCTCTTGCTGTCATTTTTTTCTGCATGTCTTTGTCTCCTTTCCCCTGTATTTATCCTCATTCTAAACCAAGAAATCATTTTTTTCAATGCTTTCCCCAAAATTTTGACGGGTTTTTTCAAAATTTTCCCCACAAACCGACCGGTTTTCACTGCTGCCGCCACCAAAATGGGGCTCGGTCCGAAATGCCACACTGCCATCCCCGCCGCTGTTCCGCAGATGGCAAACCCCCTGAGGGTTCCATTATTTTCCTCATACAGCAGTCCGAATAGAAACAAACTGCAGAAAATCCAGTATATGGTGTCCTCCGATGCCATAAGCGCCGGATGCCGTTTCGTCAGTCCGCGCCGGATTTTGAACACATCATAGGCGCCGCGCAGACAAAGCCCCAGCAAAAGCGCTTTCAAAAGAAACCGCAGTTCCCACGTGATCACCTGACTCATATTATTTAAACATTCTCTTCAGCAGAGAGTCTCCCTGTTTGCGCAGATTTCCGCCATCCGAGTAGGAAAACGCGGTCACAGTACCCTCCATGTCCACCTCCCCCTTTTCCAGAGTCAGACGCTTCATATGCAGCTCTTTCCCCCGAATCGTCAAAACCCCCATTTCCGTTTCCAGAAGCATTTCCGATTCATCCAGGGCGATGACATCTTTTATGCCTGTCATCTGGCAGGAGGAGCGGTCGGTCAGACGCAGACTGTGTCCTTTTTTTATCAGCTTCTCATCCATAAAAAACCTCCTAATATACTTTCTATATACAGTAAAGTATATTAGGAGGCTTGTTCCTTCATTCCTATCATTTACAGGTATCGGTATAATTCTTTGGCTTCATCCTTCTTTACAGTTTCCTGCACATCCAGAACTTCCACCTTGACAGTCCTTGTGCCAAACTCGATTTCAATCACATCCCCTGCTTTTACATTGACAGATGCTTTGGCCGCTTTGCCGTTGACCATCACACGTCCCGCATCACAGGCTTCATTGGCCACAGTCCTTCTCTTAATCAACCGGGATACCTTTAAAAATTTATCCAATCTCATGATGTTTTATTCGTTTACAATATCCTTCAATGCCTTGCCGGCCTTAAACTTCGGTGTCTTGGAAGCTGCGATTACCATCTCTTCGCCGCTCTTTGGATTTCTTCCGATTCTTTCTGCACGCTCGGAAACTTCAAATGTACCGAATCCAACCAACTGGATCTTTTCACCTTTCTTTAATTCGTCTGCAACCACGTCTGTAAAAGCCTGGATTACCTTTTCCGCATCCTTCTTAGAGACTTCACTTGCTTCTGCTACTGCTGCAATTAACTCTTTCTTGTTCATATCATTTTCCTCCTAAAAATAAAATCCGTTCGGACTTTCCGTCTATGACTGTAATATGATTGATTCTGCCGGTTTTCCCCCACAGATGCTCCTTTTTCCAATCTGTCAAAACAGCAGGAGCCAGTATCAAATTAGTTATAAACTCTATACCAGGATTTGTCAAGGATTTTTCGATTATTTCAGGTTTTTTAAGGTTTTCTTTATGCCAGGGCCCGCGATCTTCGCATCCGGAATCAGCCTTCCATCTGTTTTCCAAGAAAGGCCGCGGCACAGGCGATGGCTTTCTGTTCTGTCTCCCCCACCGCTGAATTTTCTTCTCGGCAAAACAGAATCACTGCTCCCACCGCATCTCCTTCACAGATAATCGGATAAATGATCTGCGCGGTATAATCATTTTTGTCTTCTTTGATAATCGGAATCCAGGCCTGTTCCTTTGATCCTGCTTTCGTATATTCCCGATACATGATCATATCTTCCAGCTGCTTGCTGACCGACTGGCCGATCATCTCCTTTTTCTGCGCTCCCGCCGCGGCGATGATCTGATCCCTGTCGCTGATGAGCACCGTATGCCCCAGTGTCTGCGCCATCGCCTCCGCGTACTGTTTCGCAAAAATTCCAAGCTCCACCATGGGAGAATATTTTTTCAGGATAATCTCTCCTTCTCTGTCTGTAAAAATTTCCAAAGGTGTCCCTTCTCTGAGCCTTAATGTCCTTCTGATTTCTTTTGGAATCACCACACGCCCCAAGTCATCAATTCTTCTTACGATTCCGGTCGCTTTCATCGTTCATTCCTCCATTTTGCTTGATGTCATTCTCAATATCCTGCCCTGTTTCAGCCAACGCCTTCTTTGTCTTTTTGTAAAACACGGATTTTCCATAAGACTGGCAGATAAATCTAGTATTTGTAAAATAGAGGAAAATATACTTGTCTCATCCAATTTTGTCGTTTGGTTTTTTATAATTTTATGCCATTTCTTTCCGGCCGCGTCATAACCTTCCGGTTTCCGCATATATTAGCATTGACTTTAAGTTGAGGTATGTTTATGACTCTTTTGCATGCAGCACAGGACACCCCTGACAAGGGAACCCTTCAGGTGAACGTCATATCTTCTGAAAATAATTTTCCCGTCGAAAATGCAACCGTCTCCATCGCCAATACGGATACCCCCGATCAGGTGATTGAAGAACTGACCACAAATTCTTCGGGGCAGACGCAGCAGGTGGAACTTCCCGCTCCACCGCTGGAATACAGCCAGCAGGCGGATGAACCCAGGCCCTATACGGAATATACCATCCGCATCACAGCGCCCGGCTTTGAGCCCATGACCATCGAGGGGACGGAGGTTCTCCCCACGGCGACAGCCCTCCAGGGCGTACGGCTGCGCCCGCTGCAGATCGGACCTTCCAGCCCCATCATCATCCCCGACCATCGTCTGTATGGAACGTACCCACCCAAAATCCCGGAGGATGAAATTAAACCAACCACAGAGACAGGAGAGATCGTTCTCAGCCGTGTGGTCGTACCGCAGACTGTGGTCGTCCACGACGGCGTCCCCACAGATGCCTCTGCCAAAGATTACTTTGTCCCCTATCGGGATTATATCAAAAATGTGGCATCCAGCGAAATCTATGCCACCTGGCCGCAGGACACCATCACGGCGAATGTGCTGGCCATCATGTCCTTCACCTTAAACCGCGTCTATACCGAATGGTACCGGAATAAGGGATATGACTTTACCATCACCTCTTCCACGGCCTATGACCACAAATGGATTTACGGGCGCAATATCTTTGAGTCCATTTCCGTCATTGTGGATGAAATCTTCGACCAGTATCTGTCAAGGCCGGATGTCAAGCAGCCGATTCTGACCCAATACTGTGACGGAAAACGGGTTCAGTGCGAAGGCTGGATGACCCAGTGGGGTTCCAGGGAACTGGGCGCCCGGGGGTACTCTCCCATTGAAATTCTTCGCTATTATTACGGCGACGATATGTACATCAACACAGCGGAGCAAATCTCAGGCATTCCCTCCTCCTGGCCGGGATACGACCTGTCCATCGGATCCAGCGGGGATAAAGTCCGTCAATTGCAGGAACAGCTCCTGTCCATTGCGTCGGTCTATACGGCGATCCCCTCCCTGGTTCCCACCGGCTATTTTGATGAGGATACCGCCGACGCCGTCCGGGAATTCCAAAGCATCTTCGGGCTTCCCCAGACCGGCGTCGTGGATTTTCCCACCTGGTATAAGATCAGCCATATTTATGTGGGCGTCGGCCGAATCGGCGAATTATACCCTTGACAAACGAAACCGCCTCCGTTATAATATGCACTAATCCGTCCGGACAGAGCGGACACAATTGAATACAGAAAATAAAAGCGATGACAAGAAATAGTAACATTCCGGAATACAAACAGAAAGACGCCGGCTGATGAGAGGCTCATGGATATGGAATGCGAATACCTCTTGGAGCTGCGCACCGAACAGAAATCAGTAGGCTGCGACGGATATGCACCCCGTAACCGTGTGCTAGAGTATCGCAGAATGCTGTACTCGATGAGGCAGGCAGTGTGAGCTGTCTGTGAAAAAAGGTGGTAACACGAGATGGCATCTCGTCCTTTGGTTTCAGCCATGGGATGGGGTGCCTTTTTTATGCATCGCACGGCGAATTCCCCCCGTCCCGTACACAGCATTCACGCACGCAGTCAATGGCTGCAGATTGATTTCCCATCGCGCGGATGCGGCATCCTTTCCTCCGCTCTGTCCCTGATCTGCGGAATTTCATTTTTAAGGAGGAATATCGTCATGATAACAGCAAAAGAACAAATGCGAATCATCCAAAAAGGAGCACAGGCCATCATCAACGAAGAGGAGCTTCAGGCAAAGCTGGAGCGTTCCATCCGGGAAAACCGCCCCCTGACCATCAAACTGGGGCTGGACCCGTCTGCCCCCGACATCCACCTCGGCCATGCAGTGGTCCTCAGAAAGATCAAACAGATGCAGGATATGGGGCACCGGGCCGTCATCGTCATCGGAGATTTCACCGGAAGGATCGGCGACCCCTCGGGCAAATCCAAAGGGCGTGTGGCTTTGAGTGAAGAACAGGTAAAGGCCAACGCAAAGACCTACTGCGATCAGATCTTCAAGGTCCTGGACAAAGAAAAAACAGAGGTCCGCTTCAACAGCGAATGGCTTTCCAAGTTAAACTTTGAGGATGTCATAAAGCTGGCTTCCACCACCACCGTCGCCCGTATGCTGGAGCGGGACGACTTCCAGAACCGTTACCAAAACGGTGTTCCCATCGGCATCCATGAATTTTTCTACCCCTTAATGCAGGCATACGATTCCGTGTTCCTCCATGCGGATATTGAGCTGGGCGGAACGGACCAGACCTTCAATATCCTGATGGGCCGAACCCTTCAGAAAACCCTGGAACAGGAATCTCAGATCGCTCTTTTCATGCCCCTTCTGGAAGGCCTGGACGGAGTGGAAAAAATGAGCAAAAGCCTGGGAAATTACATCGGCGTCAACGAACCGGCAGAGGTCATGTTCAAAAAAGTCATGGAAGTGCCGGACTCCCTGATTATCCGCTACTTTGAACTGGCCACCGATGAACATCCCGACCGTATCGAAGAAATCAAGGCTGCCCTCGATGCCGGGGCCAACCCCAGGGATATCAAACTCCAGCTGGCGCAGATTATCACCGCCCTCTACCACGGACAGGAGGAAATGGAACAGGCCATGGAATTCTATCATACGGCCTTTTCCAAAAAGGAGATTCCGGACCAGATTCCGGAATTTACGATTCCCGGTGACGCACCCGTTTATCACGATGCGGTGTCCGTTCTCGTATCGGAGCAAATCGTGAAAAGCAGGAATGAGCTGATCCGCCTGATCCGCCAGGGCGGCGTTTCCCGAAACGGAGAGAAAATGACGGAAGAGATGCTGGGCCAGGCGGTTCAGGATGGGGATGTGTTAAAAATTGGAAAAAAACGGTTCGTGAAGTGGAAACGGGCGTAAAGGCATACATGAAAATCGCGGATTTTGGGTATCCTGTTTTTGTAGAGTATCACGGATGATTGCGAAGCTCTTGCGCAAAGCTAAGGGGGAGAATGACACCCCGGACGGTCCAAGGGAACGAGGCCTTTCCAAAACCCTTCATGGAAAGGCCTCGTCCCCTTGGACCTGTGAAGTGTTTGACTGGAGATCATTCGCAGTGATCAAAAAGAAATGAATGGAGGGCTATTGTGGTGAAGGATTCCCATCAGACGATACACAAAAAGTCTAATGAACGCTTTTCCGAAACAAAGCCGGAGGTTCCTGTGGAGGAGCGGGAGGATCATTTTGATATCTGCCAGAATGCCTGCTCTGCCACGGACTGTACGGGTCTGATTCCCAATCTGGCGGATGACGCGGAGATCGACGCCTATCAGGAGCTGTATGACTTTCTTCCGAAGGCTGCCCGGGCGAAAAAGGAGGCGGAGTAAGGAGGCAAATGGCATGAATGACTAGATGATGAACAAAATGGATACCCGGACGGCCGGAGAGAACGAACCTTTTCCCTGTCGGGGCGCTCTCGCTCAGTGAAAAACGTAGCGGTACTAAGATTTTTCGGCGCCGTGTCCGGCTGGAAAAATCAAGTACCGGCGTTTTTCAAAGCCCGTCAGAAAAAAGGTTCGTTCTCTCCGGCCTGTGAATGTTTTCCATAGGTTCATGTTTTAAGCAAAAGTGTCCCGATGGAAGATGGTTTGCTCCCCTGCGGTCGTGCGGGTATCCATTTTATTCATAAATTGTTCATTCATGCGTTTGTCCTGTACCGAGTAAGAATTTTCCTTTACATTCAGCCACGAATCCCCTATAATAAACCATAAAATATGATGTAGGATTGCAAGTCCCAAGGTCAAAAATCCTCTTGCTGGCAAACATATACTGGCTTTCTGACCTTTTGACTTTGATATCTTAAATTAAGGGACAAGAAATGGGAGGATGTTGCCATGTTTCGCATGTGGGGCAAGTTATTTAAGGAAAATCGGCTTCTGGCAGACAGTACGGTCTGCAATGATGACCCGGAGATGAGCCGGACGAAGAAGGTGTTCAGCGCCCTGGATACCTTTTGTGCGGATTTTGATCTGAGTACGCCGATCTGGCTGGATACGAATATCAGAGAATTTAAACGCCATTCCAAGACCCGGTTCCACCAGGATAATTTTGTGGAAACCATCGATTTTGATTATCTGGAGATCCAGGTACTGGAGGAGGATGAGGCGTTTTGAAACGGGTGATGGTACGCTCGGTCCACGATGCGTTTGAATATGTGATGGACCATTATTATCCGGCAGGTTGGGGCGATGATGCGGTGCGGTCGGATACGTATGCCGTAATATCCATACAGGATACCCACACCGGCGGGTTTGGCTTTTGCTTTCAGGAAAGCCGGTTCTGCAAAGGGGTGCTGACCCTCTATTTCGATGATATTATAAAAGAGGTGGAGGGCGCTGTCCTGTTTTCCGATGAACAGGCGGATCAGATTATCGACTTTATCCTGGCCCATCGGGATGTGGAAACGCTGCTGATCCACTGTTACGCAGGCCGTTCCCGCTCCCGGGCCGTGGGGGCATTTGCCGTCCGCATGCTGGGAGGAGACAATTCCAGATATTTTCAGACGGGATCACCGAATCAGTATGTCTATGACTGCCTGGAGTCGGCTTGGATACGCAGGAGGATCCGCCAATCCTGAACATTTCTGTAAACACAAAAGGACCATCCGAAGGCCGTCAGAAAATCTGAGGCCCTCGGATGGTCCTTTTATAATAATGATAAAATTGTTATTCTAGTTTACAGTCTCTTCGCCAGCTCTTCTCTTTCCTTTTCATATCCCGGTTTTCCCAGCAGAGCAAACATGTTTTTCTTGTAGCTTTCCACGCCGGGCTGGTTGAACGGATTGACACCCAGCAGATAGCCGGATACGCCGCAGGCAAATTCATAGAAGTAGAACAGTTCGCCCAGGCTGAAGGCATCCTGCTTCGGTACATGGACGCAGAGATTCGGCACGTTTCCGTCGGTATGTGCCAGCATGGTTCCCTTCATGGCACATTTGTTTACGAAATCCACCGTCTGGCCTGCCAGATAGTTCAGGCCGTCCAGGTCCACCGGTTCCTCGCCGATGGTGATGTTTTCTCTGGATTCTTCCACTTCGATGACCGTCTCAAACATGATTCTCGCGCCATCCTGGATAAACTGGCCCATGGAATGCAGGTCCGTGGTCAGATCCACACCAGCCGGGAAAATACCCTTCTGGTCTTTTCCTTCGGATTCGCCGAAGAGCTGTTTCCACCACTCGGTGATATAATGGAGGCTTGGCTCATAATTGGCTGTGATTTCCACCATCTTATTCTTTCTCAGAAGAATGTTGCGGATGGCTGCGTACTGCAGAGCATCATTTTCCTCAAACGGCGCATTCAGAGCATTTTCTCTGGCGCTGGCTGCACCTGCCATCAGAGCGTCAATGTCGGCTCCTGTGGCTGCGATGGGCAGAAGACCCACGGCTGTCAGCACGGAGAAACGACCGCCCACATCATCCGGTACGACAAAAGATTCATATCCCTCTTCATTGGCCAGATTTTTAAGAGCGCCTCTGGCCTTATCTGTGGTGGCATAGATACGCTTGGCTGCCTCTTCTTTTCCATATTTCTTTTCCAGCATCTCTTTAAAGATACGGAATGCGATGGCCGGTTCTGTTGTAGTTCCTGATTTGGAGATGATATTGACAGAAAAATCCTTTCCGTCCACAATATCCATCAGGTCTTTCAGATAGGTGGAGCTGATGCTGTTTCCGACATAATAAATCTCCGGCCCTTTTCTCTTATCCTTTGGAAGGTTATTGTAGAACGAATGATTCAAAAATTCATTGGCCGCTCTGGCGCCCAGATAGGAACCGCCGATACCGATCACCAGCAGCACATCGGAATCCTCGCGGATCTTTTCTGCCGCCTTTTTGATGCGGTCAAACTCCTCCTTATCATAATCGACCGGAAGATCAATCCATCCCAGGAAATCATTTCCGGCTCCCGTCTTGGAAACCAGCACTTCTTTGGCATCCAAAACCAGCTTTTTCATATTCTCCACTTCTTCCTTCGAGATAAATGGAGCAGCCTTGGAATAATCGAATGTAACTTTTGCCATACTATCCTTCTCCTTTTCCGCTTTCTTTTCAATCCGTAGTTTGCGTTTATATGCAGCCCAAAATGTCCCGGCAGCTTTGCAGCCTTTCACCCGGTTACCGGATTGTCTTAAACATTCGTTTTTAGCAATTCATCCCGTCACCCGCAAAGGTTTTAGGAATCCCTGCTCATTTTTAAAACTGTTTTTATTATAACGAATTCATGGAACATTGTAAAGTTAAAAACATGTATATTCCGGGGACAAACGCATAAATGAACAATTTGTAAATCGGACAACCGGACACCAGAGAGAGGTGGGAGACTCTCTGGCTGATCACACACAGGCGGCAGGGAAGCAAACCC
>DVJD01000067.1 GCA_018710785.1 Candidatus Fimimorpha excrementavium | reverse complement strand
CCGTCAGGAAAAAGGTTCGCTCTCTCCGGCCTGTGAATGTTTTCCAGAAATAGAAGAATTGGTGAGGAGCGATTGGAATAGAGGGAATCGAGAGATGAGAGTTTACGCGGCTTTGAGAGTTTCGCAATTACCTATGAGAAACGATAGAAAGTAAGGAGGAGGAAAATTCAGTATGAATATTCAATGGGATTCAGAAACGTATGCGGAAAAGTTTGATTTTGTTCACCAGTATGGCCAGGGGGTGCTGGAACTTTTGGACCTGAAAGAGGGCATGACGGTGGTGGATCTGGGATGCGGAAACGGAAATCTGACCGACCGGCTTTCCAAGATGGGAGCGGATGTGATCGGACTGGATGACTCGGCGGAAATGATACGACGGGCGAAAAAGGAGTATCCGGCCCTTACGTTTCAGCAGGCCAACGCACTGACATTTCGTCTGGAGAAACCGGTGGACGGAAGTGAAAGGGGAAGACGGAGCGGCCGACTGGATCCGGATGTTTGTCAAGCTTCCCTTTGCAGGGATGGATGCACAGGAAAAAGAGGAAATCATCGCTTCCGCTGTGGATAACGTGCGGGAAAAATTGTATGTCGGTGGAAAATGGCATGTGGATTATGTGAGGATTCGGCTGAAGGCGGTGAAAATGGTTTGCTTCCCTTGAACCTATGTGCGATCAGTCTGAGAGAAGTTTTATAGAAAGCGAATCTTCTCAAGTAGGGCGCCTGCGAGGGTGGAAGCGCCGCAGCAGAGAAGGAGGAAGGCTTTTTGGAGCGGGGGAACATCGCAGGCAGCGGTGGTTCCCTGAAACCAGTTCCAGAAATGGGAGCCGTCCAGCATGTACTGCATCAGCAGGACGCCGCAGATCATGACGCCTGCAGCCAGGATTCCGGAACGGAACAGGCTGCAGAAAAAGAAGACGCCGGTCATCCCTGCGTAGGTCTGCAGGATCAGGCGCAGCAGCTCCTGCCAGTCGCCGTAGAGAGCAGCATACCAGATATACAGGGGCGTAAACAGGAGCTGAAGCAGGAGAAATCCGTAGATGGTGAAACGGATTTTTTCTTTTCGGTCTGCCGTATAGATGACTTCGGCCAGCTTTCCGTCAAAATACAGGCGATTGATGAAGATGCCCCACAGGACGCCCAGGGTCGGCAGATAGTTCTGGGCGGTTTGAAAAAATTCGTTTTTGGCGGATTCCAGGCCGCCGTAGGATTCGTACCATTCCAGCAGATTCATCTGATAGGATACCAGTACCGGATAAAGAAACAGCACGGTAAGGATCAGAAATATCCGCATTTTTTTCATCTGAAAGACAAACAGCCTCCATTCCCATTTCATGGTCTCATCACCCCATTTCCCCGCTTTTCATCGGTAATTTTACATTAATCTTTCTGCCCCGCTGAAATTGCTTCTGTCCCTTTTTCAGGACGAGAATCTCGCTGCTCATACACCCAGCCATGCCCAAAAGGCCTCATCCGTTTTTACCGTATCCTCCGAGAGCGCGTACTGCATCATCTTTTTCATAAATTCCTTTGCCCCGTATTTCTCCACATCCGATACAATAGCTGCATTAAGAATCGGTTGATCTTTTGCATCGCGTATCAGCTTTTCGGCATGATCTAGTGCAGGAATTAGTTCATAGGACATCTCGGCAAGCAGTACTTCCGCATCTGGAAGATACTGCGGTGCTTTCCGTTTGAGTATATCGCGCAGTTCAGCAATATTTCGGTCACACAATACAATTTCGTGATTAGCCGCAATGTAAAGCAACGCTTTCGCTGGTTTGGAGTGAGGGAAGAGCAACGCGGAAAACAAGATATTTGTATCTGTCAGTATCCGCATATTATCGCTCCTTTCCGGATCGTATTTCATCTACAAGTGTTTGAATATCATCTTCGCTGGAAACTCCCATCGCTTTGGCGGCTCCTTCAAAGGCAGTTTGCGCTTTTCGGATGGCAGCAGCGGAAGCGTTGCTGACAACAATCTCTCCGTTCTGATTTTGGAGAAACAGGATTTTATCCCCGGACTTTAGACCGAGTTGCCGTCTGATTTCTACCGGTACAGTGATTTGACCATTTGCAGAGATTTTCGCCAAATTCATACAATTCATCCTTTCTATTCCTTAAAACTCAAGTTTTCTTTATTTATATTATATCCCATATGTCAGGGAAAGTAAACTCTTGTGATAAAAAACAGAACAAACGCATGAATGGATAACTGTTTGCTGCAAAAGGACGTCGCGGATCATGACACCTGCAGCCAGGATTCCGGAACAGGCTGCACCGGTCATTTCGCTTTATTTTTTCTTGACCAGATACATGTACCCATCCTCCAGCGTGGGTTCCACCGGTTTGGCTCCGTAAGTTTTTTCCGCCTCTCTGGGGGAGGTTCCCAGATACAGCATCCGGGAGTAACGCTTATATTCTTCCATCACGCTGCGGATTTCAAACCAGCTGCCGCTTTGTCCCCGGATCGTGCCGTCCGGCAGGAGGAATACCCGGTCCCGGGCCAGATTCTTCAGGGTTTCCGCTGCCCCGCTGAATTGTTTCTGTCCTTCTTTCAGGACGAGAATTTCGCTGCATACGGCTTCCATATCCTCCACGATGTGGGTGGAAAGGATGACCGTGCAGGTTCCCTCCAGCGCCCGCATGACGCCTTTGAAACGGAGGCGTTCTTCCGGGTCCAGACCGGTGGTGGGCTCATCAAACAGAATCAGATCCGGGCTTCCCAGAATCGCCTGGGCGATTCCCAGCCGCTGCATCATTCCGCCGGACAGCTTCTTGCATTGATATCCGGCCTGTTCCGTCAGGTTCACCAGCTCCAGAGCCTTCTGGATGGCCTCGTCCTGTTCGCTTTTCGGAATCTTTTTCAGACTGGCAAAGTACTGCATCTGTTCCGTTACCGTGAATTCCAGGATGGCTTCAAAGGTCTGGGGCATATAGCCGATCTGGTAGTTTTTTCGGGGGATTTCCCGGTGATTTTTGTCAAAATAGGTGACGGTTCCCCCGTTTTTTGCCAGGATCTGGGCCAGGATGCGGATCAGTGTGGTTTTTCCCGCTCCGTTGCTTCCCAGCAGTCCATAATTTTTCTGTTCCAGATCCAGCGAGATCCGATTCAGAACCGTCTTTTTTCCATATCGTTTTTCAATCTGATTGGCAGAAAGCATATGCCGTCCCTCCTTTCATACACCCAGCCATGCCCAAAAGGCCTCGTCTGTTTTTACCGTATCCTCCGAGAGCGCGTACTGCATCATCTTTTTCATAAATTCCTTTGCTCCGTATTTCTCCACAGCCGGTTCGAAATGCTCCAGCGCCAGTTCCGTTTCCGGCAGGAAGTTTTGGGCCCGCTCCAGGACAACCGGATCATAGTCCTCCGGATTCCCCAGGATTCTCAGACATTGTGCTTCCGTATCTTTCAGCTGTTCCAAAAGCTCGGCACACTCTTCGTCTGGCGGATCGATGAAATAGAAGTTGGAGACGAAGGGAAACGCGTCGCTGTATTGTTCAATGAAAAAGCGAAGAATGTCTGCGGTCATGACCCGGCTGGCTATGATGTGGTCGCCCATGACGGCTACGGAACCATCGCCGGTTCTGGATAAATCCGAAGATACGATCAGTACCGGCTTATCCAGCCAGTCGGCTGCCTCCGGACCCAGATATTCAACCAGCGTCTCCTGGGTTTCTTCCAGGACCTGGCGGTCGGCCGCGATGGTATCTTCCAGAGACCGCATGGATTTCCAGTATTCCGTCGGCAGATAGGAGACGATCACCGGATCGTCGGTGGATTCGATCAGGCCTGTAAAGAGGGAGATTCCGGTGCTGGTCCCCCGGTATACCCCCTCTTCGATCTTGGGAAGGTTGGTTACAATACCCATGTCCGTATCCAGGTGAAGGGTGATATCTGCCTCCTCGATCTGGTTGTACCGGACGTACCGGCCCGATGCGTAGACCTGTTTTTCCCCGGCCATGGGATACCACGGAAAATAAGCCGGAAGCATGGCTCCGCCGGAATAGCTGTAATACGTGGGGGAGTAGCCTTCATACTGCAGCCGGATGGTGGTTTCGGTCACCGGTTCCGGATAGGTGAAGGTCAGCCGGTCTTCCTCCTGTTTCCATTCCATGGGACGGCCGGATTCGTCTGCTGCTTCGGTGACCTGATAGCCGTGGTATAAGGTAAACAGGAAGGTATCCTGCGGCGTATCGCTTTTCAGCGCCGCCGTCAGCTCCACCTCCATCTGCCGGTTCAGCTTCACCGTCAGATCCATGCCATCCAGCCGGTAGGAGGGGGATTCCAGGAGAGAAGAATCATACTCCACATCTTTGTAGTGGTTGTACGCGTAGTACACGCTTCCGTCCCACCGGTCCAGCATATGGTACGTGCTGGCAGGCAGATAGCTGAAAACCAGAAAGACGGCGGATAGAAGAATGGCGGCTCCGTATGCGGCGCGCCGCTTCCAGGGATTTTCTGCCGGACGCAGACTGGCCGCAGCGTGGATTCCCAAAAGGAGCACGATCCAGAACAGAAACAGCTGTCCTCTGGCAGGCTCGATCTGTAGATCCAGCTGGCGGTTGGCCGACCAGTCGCTGTTGTTGTACAAAAAGGAAAAGGGGAAGCTGATCATCTGCATCACCTGATCGATGGGAACCTTCATGGGGGATCGCCAGGTCATATCCTGCACGGCAGGACTGCACAGAAACAAAAAGAGAATCAGACAGGCGATCCCGCTGCGGACGTTGAAAAAACGGGCGCAGGTCCAGGATACCAGAAGGAATACAAAATAAGGAGCTGCCACGTTCCAGAGATAGTTGAGTCCCAGACGCCCGCGGAAATAGGCATTTCCGTCGTTGGCATAGGAGAGAACGAGCAGGAGCAGGAAAAAGAGCAGAAAGCAGGCGAAATGGATCAGCAGCTGGGCCAAAAACGCGCACCAGCTCTGCAGATCAGTTCCTCCGGTCATGACCCGTGTGGTTTCGGCTACTTCCTTTTTCTCTCCGCGGCGGAAGGTGGTGAAAGAGATGACGGAAAGAATTCCGAGGAAGTAAAAGGAAAATCGAGAAATCGTATATAAAAGATCAAAACTATTATCGCCCATACTTCCAAACCAGATAATCAGCCCAAGAATGGCAATCCAAAGAATGGCTTCCAGCACAAACAGAAGTTTCTGTTTTTTCAATAATTTTATTTGATAGATGATCCCGATCAATGTACGCCCCTCCCTTCAGCAGTTCACTGATTTGTGGTGATATGTCAGAGCAAAGCTGACATTTTATGTGTTAAGTGTACAAAAAAATGTAAGACAAGCAGGGGGAAAAGAAAATAATGCATATATTTTTTCAATATCTTACTTTCATCATATATCAATGTGTAAAAGAAGTCAATGAGTGAGAAAGATTAAATTTTTCAGATACGTGTGCCGCGAGCTTATGGATTTCCATCTTGTATATTCCATGATCCTGTGATATATGGTATTTAGGCAATTGCGAAACGCAGGAACGAGCATTCATGAAAAATAACAGTCGGAAAGGAAGAAGACGATGCTTCATATTGGAAATCATTTATCTTGTGCCAGGGGCTATGAGGCCATGGCAAAGCACGCCATTTTGCTGAAGGCGGACACCTTTGGATTTTTTACGAGAAATCCCAGGGGAAGCCGTGTGAAAGCGTTGGATATGGAAGATATTGAGAAATTTTTGCATGTGATCCGGGAACAGGGGTTTGCGCCGCTGGTTTCCCACGCCCCCTACACCCTGAATCCCTGCGGGGCCAAGGAGCAGGTTCGGGAGTTTGCCAGACAGGCCATGGCGGAGGATTTGAGGCGGCTGGAGTATCTGCCGGGAAATTACTACAATTTTCATCCCGGAAGCCATGTGGGACAGGGGATTGAGACGGGGATTGAAAAGATCGCGGAAGTGCTGAATGAGGTTCTCTTTGAGGGACAGAAGACCCGGGTGCTTTTGGAGACCATGGCCGGAAAGGGAAGCGAAGTGGGCAGTACCTTTGAGGAGCTGCGGGAGATTTTGGACCGGGTTGCTCTGCGGCAGCACATGGGGGTCTGTCTGGATACGTGTCATGTGTGGGATGCGGGCTACGATATTGTGAACCATCTGGATGAAGTTCTGGACACGTTTGACCGGGTCATCGGCCTTTCCAATCTGTATGCCGTCCATTTGAATGACAGTCAGAATCCCATGGGGAGCCATAAAGACCGCCATGCGCCCATCGGAGAGGGCCGCATCGGATTTGAGGCCCTTTCCAGGGTGACGAACCATCCGGCCCTTCGCCATCTGCCCTTTATCCTGGAAACACCCCATGACTCCGATGAAGGGTGGGCCGGGGAGATCGCGCGGCTCAGAGAGGCCTTTCAGGAATGACGGAAGCAGGACAAACGCATGAATAATTTGTGAACAAAATGAAAATCCGGACGGCGGAAGGGAAGCAAACCATCTTCCATCGGGGCGCTTTCGCTTATAGAAAACGTAACGGTACATAAAATTTTTCGGCGCTCCGTAGGAGCTGGAAAAATTAAGTACCGACGTTTTCTAAAACCCTCTGGAAGATGGTTTGCTTCCCTTCCGCCTATGTACGATTAGCCATAGAGGTTCACAAATGATTCCTGCGTTTGTCCTGTGACGGCGGAGACTGGCGTATGGAAAAACCGCGGAAAGATTTTTCTTATATTTAACATGATTTAACATAGATTTTATGCTTATAAGGTGGCAAAAAATGCTGCAGGCTGTTAAAATATTTGAACGGCATGGTGTCAAATCCCTTTACGAAAGGGGAGTTTCGTACTATACTAGACGAAAGTGAAATTTCTCAGGTACATTTGGCAAGATAAAGGAGATAAGAACATGCTGGATTTGAATGAAATCAGAGGAAAAATTGACGGAATTGATCAGAAGATCGTGGAACTGTTTGAAGAGCGGATGGCCGTCTGCAAAGAAGTCGCCCAGTTCAAAATAGATACGGGAAAGCCGGTGCTGGACCGGGAACGGGAAAAGCAGAAGATCGCCGCCCTGCGCGGGGCGGCCCACAGCGAGTTCAACGCCCGGAGCGTGGAAGAACTGTTTACCCAGATCATGGCCATGAGCCGCAAGATGCAGTATCAGCTTTTATCGGAGCATGGGATCGGACCGAAGATTCCATTTGAGGCAGTGGATGGTCTGAAGACCAGGGATGTCCGTGTCGTTTTCCAGGGTGTGGACGGAGCCTACAGCCAGGCGGCCATGAAACAGTACTTCGGGGAGACGGTGGAAAGCTACCATGTTCCGGCCTTCTTTGAGGCCATGAAGGAGGTGCAGGAGGGGCGGGCAGACTATGCCGTGCTTCCCATCGAGAACTCCAGCGCGGGGATGGTGGCGGATGTGTATGACCTGTTAATGGAATATGACAATGCCATCGTGGGAGAATGCTACCTGAAAGTGGAACATGCCCTACTGGGGCTTCCGGGGGCCTCCATGGAGGATGTGAAAACGGTGTATTCCCATCCCCAGGGTCTGATGCAGTGTGCCCATTATCTGGACGGCCACAGGGATTGGAAGAGGATCAGTCTGGCCAATACGGCGCTTTCTGCCCAGAAGGTGGTGAAGGACCAGGATAAAACCCAGGCTGCCATCGCCAGTGAGCTGGCCGGAAAGATCCACGGACTGGTGCCTTTGGATCACAAGATCAATGACAATAAGGAAAATACCACCCGCTTTATCATCGTAGCGGCAAAGAAAATTTACACCAAAGAGGCGAAGAAAGTGAGCATCTGCTTTGAGATCGCCCATGAGAGCGGAAGTCTTTACAATACTCTGTCCCACATGATTTTCAATAACCTGAACATGACGAAGATTGAATCCCGCCCAATTCCAAAGCGAAACTGGGAGTATCGGTTCTATGTGGATTTCGAGGGAAATCTGAGTGATCCGGCGGTACAGAATGCCCTGGTGGGTCTGGATCAGGAGACGGGAATGCTGAAGATACTGGGAAATTATTGAGAGGATGGAGGAAGAAGATGAATACGACGGATTTGATTCTTTACCGTGACCTGCCCCATCAGGAAGTATTTACGGATATGACCTGGGTGATGGAGCACTATGAAGATGAATTTTATAACGAAGAGGATAAAAAAGCCTTATATTATGAATGTGTGAATGCCCTTGTGGAGCTGGCCGGACATTATGGGCTGGAGGGGAATCTCTGGCATGCGTACCTGGCATTTGTGATTGCCAACGGGGAAAATGCATTTTCCACGGCCTGTGAAGTGGTGGGGCCGGTGAAGGGCAGCATCAACCAGCTGGCCATGCAGGATTTTCGGGTATTCCGGGAACTGTTTGCCTTTGACCTTTCCTGTCTGGATCGGCATTTCGGAATCAGCGTGGCGGAGATTCTGCAGAATTATACCAATGTGAATGAAAACAGCAAGGTATTCAATAAAAGGATCCGGGACCGGATCTGCGAGCTGGCAGAACATCTGGCCAAGGCAGAGGATGATGAGGCCTTTTTCCGCATTGTGACCGAGTTTTATAAGGGATTCGGCGTGGGGACCTTCGGGCTTCACAAAGCGTTCCGCATCGTGCACCATTCGGAGGAAGAGGTGGAGATTGCGCCCATCACCTGTACGGAGCATGTGCATTTGAATGATCTGGTGGGATATGAGCTTCAGAAGAAAAAGCTCGTGGACAATACCAGAGATTTTGTGGAAGGCCGTCCGGCCAACAATGTCCTTTTGTTCGGGGACAGCGGTACGGGAAAATCTTCCTGTATCAAAGCCATCCTCAATGAATATTATGATCGTGGACTGCGTATGATCGAGGTATATAAACATCAGTTCCGCGATTTATCCTCGGTCATCGCGCAGGTGAAGGACCGAAATTATAAATTTATTATTTATATGGATGATCTGTCTTTTGAAGAATTTGAGATCGAGTATAAGTATCTGAAGGCAGTGATCGAAGGCGGACTGGAAAAGAAGCCGGACAACGTGCTGATTTATGCGACATCCAACCGGCGTCATCTGATCAAAGAAAGCTTCGATGATACCAAGGATTACAACCGGGAGCTGCATTCCTCAGATACGGTACAGGAAAAACTGTCGCTGGTGGCCAGATTCGGCGTCACCATCTATTTTGGGGCACCGGATAAGAAGGAATTTCAGACCATTGTACGCAGTCTGGCTGAGCGTGCGGGGATATCCATGAGTGAAGATGAGCTGTTTTTGGCAGCCAATCGCTGGGAACTGTCCCACGGAGGTCTGTCCGGCCGGACGGCGGCGCAGTTTATCACTTATCTGAAGGGACAGCAGGCCATCCAATGACGAAAGAGGTGATTATATGGCAGTGACCAGATATGGAGTCATCAATATCGGCTCCCATGAACTGGATATGGAGATTTATGATATTTCAGCGGCGTCCGGCATTCAGAAAGTGGATCAGATCCGGCATATGGTGCCTTTGGGAAAAGATGCCTATTCGGAAAAAAGCATCAGCTTTCAGGTGCTGGATGAGATCTGCAGAGTGCTGCAGGGATTTATGGAGATCCTGAAGGGATATCGGGTGACGGATTACAAAGCCATAGCGACAAGCGCAGTCAGAGAAGCAGAGAACAATACCATCGTGCTGGACCAGATCCGCGTGCGCACAGGGATCGAGGTTCAGGTATTAAGCAATTCAGAACAGCGGTATATCTACTATAAAGCAGTGGCATCCAGGCAGACCAATTTCAATAAGATCATCGAAAAGGCCACGGCTTTTGTGGATGTGGGAGCAGGCAGCAGCCAGATCTCCCTGTTTGATAAAAAAAGGCTGGTCACAACCCAGAATATCAAGATCGGTTCGGTGCGCCTTCGGGAGCGTCTTCGGAACATGGATCTGGAAATGGCTGATAAGCGCAGGATTTTGGGGGAACTGGTGGATAATGATATCCAGACCTTCCACAAACTCTTTTTGAAAGACAGAGAGATTAAGAACATCATCGCTGTGGGGGATCCCCTGGTGTATTTTGTGCGGAAAATGCTTGGAACGGATACGACAGAGTGGGTGAAGGCAGAGAAACTTCAGGAACTGTACCAGAAGGTGATGCATTCCTCCCTGAGCGATCTGGCCGATAAGATGGATCTGTCCATCGAATCCGTTTCCCTGCTTCTCCCGGCGCTGACCATCTACAAACGGCTGCTGGATAAAACCAACGCGGAGACGGTCTGGATTCCCACAGTAAGTCTGTGCGACGGCGTGGCCGCCGATTATGCCAATAAGAAAAAACTGGTAAAATTGGATCATGATTTTACGGAAGATATCCTGCTGGCATCCAGAAACATTGCAAAGCGGTATATGACCAATAAAAACCATACGCAGCTTTTGGAGGAGATTGTCTGCAAGATTTTTGACAGCATGCGCAAATATCATGGACTGGGAAAACGGGAGCGTCTGCTCCTGCAGATTTCCGCCATCCTTCACGACTGCGGCAAATACATCAGCATGAGTGTTCCGGGGGAATGCTCCTACAATATTATCATGTCCACGGAAATCATCGGCCTGTCCCATATGGAGCGGGAGATGGTGGCCAATATCGTGCGGTTCAACACCAAAGAGCTGGTTTCCTATGAGCGGTTCCAGGGGCATCTGACGGAACAGGCCTATCTGATCGTCATGAAGCTGACGGCCCTTCTGCGCCTGGCCAATGCGCTGGACCGCAGCCATAAGCAGAAAATCAATCATATGAAAATTTCCATGAAAAATCAGCAGCTTTTGGTTGTGATCGATACCATGGAAGATATCACGCTGGAAAAAGAGCGGTTTGAACAGAAAGCCGATTTCTTTGAGGAAATCTATGGAATCCGTCCGATTTTGAAACAGAAAAGAGGTGCGAAGTAATGGGGGCAGATTATAATAAACCAGAATATTACAGAAACAGAGAGCTGAGTTGGATCCAGTTTAATTATCGGGTATTGGAGGAAGCCAGAGATAAGAGCCTTCCTTTGTTTGAACGGCTGAAATTCTTGAGCATCACCGCCTCCAATCTGGATGAATTTTTCATGGTCCGTGTGGCATCGTTGAAGGATATGGTCCATGCGGAATACAAAAAGCCGGATATTGCCGGGATGACGGCCGAGGAGCAGCTGGTGAAGATCGGAGAGGAACTGCATGAGTTTGTGGCGCTTCAGTATTCCACCTACAACCGCAGCCTTCTGCCCTTGCTGGAACAGGAAGGGGTCCGGGTGATCACCTCCCATGAAAAGCTGACAAAAGAAGAGGCCGATTATGTGGATCAGTATTTCCGGGAATCCGTCTATCCGGTGCTGACGCCCATGGCAGTGGATTCCTCCCGCCCGTTTCCTCTGATCCGCAATAAGACCCTGAACATCGCCGCATTGATTGCGAAAAAGGGAGAGGAGAAGGAAAAGAATCTGGACTTTGCCACCGTTCAGGTGCCCAGCGTCCTTCCCCGCATCGTGCGGATTCCGACGAAAGCGGGCGTGACGGTGATCCTTTTGGAAGAAGTCATCGAGAGAAACATCTCCAAACTGTTCTTAAACTACGATGTGATCTGCGCCCATCCCTATCGGATCGAGCGAAACGCGGATCTGAGCATCGATGAGGAAGAAGCAGCCGACCTGCTTAAAGAAATCCAGAAGCAGCTGAAGCGGCGCCAGTGGGGCGAAGTGATCAAGCTGGAAGTGGATGATCATGTGGACAAACGCCTGTTAAAGCTTCTGAAGCGGGAGCTGAATATCAAAGATCAGGACATCTATAAGATCAACGGACCTCTGGATCTGACCTTCCTGATGAAACTCTACGGGCTGGAGGGATTTGACCATCTGAAGGTGCCGAAATACGTGCCGAAGAAGGTGGCCGCCATCGATCCGGATCTGAGTATTTTTGATAACATCAAAAAAGGAGATATTCTCCTTCACCATCCCTATCAGACCTTTGATCCGGTGGTGGACTTCATCCGTCAGGCATCGGTGGATCCCAATGTCCTGGCCATCAAACAGACCCTGTACCGTGTCAGCGGCAATTCTCCCATCATCGCGGCACTGGCAAAAGCAGCGGAAAACGGAAAACAGGTATCGGTTCTGGTGGAATTGAAAGCCCGTTTCGATGAGGAGAATAATATCATCTGGGCAAAGATGCTGGAAAAAGCCGGATGTCACGTTATCTATGGCCTTCTGGGCCTGAAAACCCACAGTAAGATCACCCTGGTGGTGCGGGATGAGGAAGACGGCATCCGCCGTTATGTACATCTGGGTACGGGAAATTACAACGATGCCACCGCAAAACTGTATACAGACTGCGGCCTTTTGACATGCAGCCGCATGATCGGAGAGGATGCCACAGCCGTCTTCAATATGCTGTCCGGCTACTCCGAGCCTTTGGCATGGAACAAACTGGCAGTGGCGCCTCTGTGGCTGAGAAACCGATTTTTAAGCTTGATCCGCCGGGAAAAAGCCCATGCGGAAGCGGGAAAACAGGGACGCATCGTGGCCAAGATGAACTCTCTTTGCGACAAAGAGATCATCGCAGCCCTGTATGAAGCCAGCACGGCTGGCGTGAAAATTGACCTGGTTGTCCGGGGAATCTGCTGTCTGAAGGTGGGGATTCCGGGAGTGAGCGAAAATATTTCGGTTCGCTCCATTGTGGGAAATTTCCTGGAGCACAGCCGTATCTTTTATTTTTATAATAACGGAGAGGAAAATGTGTACATGGGAAGCGCGGACTGGATGCCGCGAAATCTGGATAAGCGTGTGGAGATTTTATTTCCGGTGGAAAATGCCGCGCTGAAGGAACAGGTCATCCATATCTTGGATGTGGAGCTGGCAGATAATGTAAAAGCCCGCATCCTCCAGCCGGACGGCAGTTATGAGAGAGTGGATAAGCGGGGCAAGGTTCTCATCAATTCCCAGGAAACCTTCTGCGAAGAGGCAGAGCAGCAGGAAAAGGGGGAGGAGAGCGAAGCGCATCCCCGTGTATTTATCCCGATGGAATCTCTGGATGGGATGTAATCATGACAGGCAGGGCGAATATTCGCCTGACCCATGGGGAGAGGCGGTCAGTCTCCTCCCCATGGAGATAAAAAAAAGAGGGCTGCAAACGCTGCAGCTCTCTCTTTTTTGTCGGCGGCCGTGTATCATCGCCCGCCGGGTTCTATTTTTGTTCCTCCTCTTCGACTGGCACAATGATGCAGCAGTTTCCATTGTCCAGGGGAAGGGGATGTCCGTTCATGATAATGATTCCCTTCTTATAGTCGATGGTAAAGAAGGTAAGCGTGTTGGAATCCTGGTTGACGGAGACAAAATGTTTTCCGTCAGGAAAAATCGCCAGATCCTTTGGGTAGTCTCCGCTGATGGGGAGGATGGACTGCACACGGAGAAGTCCGTTTTCCTCATCGATTTTAAAGAAGCCCACGCTGTTGTCCCCGGCATTGGAGCAAAAGGCATACTTTCCATCGTCAGAAAAACGAAGGGCACAGGCAGCGGAAAGTTCATCGCATTTTTTTGGAACCGAAGAAACCAGCTGCTTGAATTCAAATTCCGGATGGCCTTTTTCATTGATGAAGTAATTGTATACGGTAATATAATTTTTCAGTTCACTGATCAGATACATATACTTGCCGTCGGCAGAAAAACGAAGATGGCGGGGAGCGGAGTTGAGTTCGCAGTGCAGGATGTCAATCATGCGTACCGTACCGTCATCGTGGTTAAACTTATATATTTTTACCTGGTCGATTCCCAAATCTACCATACATAAAAACTGTTCATCCGGTGTAAATTGAACACAGCTGATGTGCGGACGGAAATTCCGCTCTGCCACACTGCCGATGCCCCGGTCATAGACTTCCGCAGTGATATGCCCCACTTCTCCGTTTTCCTTCAGACGCAGAACCGTCATCTTTCCGTCGTGGTGGCCCGCAGTCACCAGAAAGCGGTTTTTGGAATCCGTTGTCAGGAAACAGCCGCGCATCCCTTTGATGGTGGCGGTATTCAGATGCTTTAAATTGCCGTCCGGAAGGATCTTAAATGACGCCACACCTTCATCCACAATGGAGTATAAATACTGATGATCGTGGGATACTGTCAAATAAGAAGAATTATTTACCCGAATCTCTTTTCTTTTTATAAAACGACCGTTTGCCACATCCACATCCATGATTGCAATGCCTTTGCTTGAACCATGGAACGTGTAGCAGCCGATATAAGCAACATATTTCTTATCCATGTTCCGTTCCTCACTTTTTGCTCATTTTCTGGAAATCAAGCTTGTACGACAGCGTTTGCACAAACTATATTCATAACACCTATTTTACCATAGGTGGTTTCCCTTCTCAACTAAATATTTCAACTTTTTGTGTCAGGCACAGAAACCGTGTATGAATAAAACGGAGAATCGGAAGATTGCCTGCTTCCCCGCAGCCCGTGTACGGTATCGATGGTGTTATTGGTAAAAAATAGTACGGTATACGAAAATATCTTTTATTAATATAAAATATCATATTATCAATGGATTTTAATATTACCGAATTTGGATATAATATAAAGTAATTGTGAACCTGATAGCTTTGTGAAAACACGGGTCAATGGAATTGGACTTATGAGGTACCATTGGGAGGAAGTTATGTCTAAGGCAAGACCAATAAAACCGGAAAATAAGCATTATTACGAGACAATAGGGATGAATATCACCATATACAGAAAATATCGGAATATGACACAGGATATGCTGGCAGAAAAGGCCGGTATCAGTAAGGCACATATTGCAACCATTGAATCGCCCGGTCAGCTGAAGCCTTGTTCTTTGGAGACCTTGTTTGATATCGCAAGGGCGCTGGGATGCGAACCAGCTCAGCTGCTGACGCCGCTGGTGCAGGTGGATAAGCTGTGATAAATGGGAAAGAAGGAGCGATGCTTTCATCGGACAGACAAGTGAAAACGATCACAAAGGTCTGCCGGTGAAAGCTTTTTTTATTTGGGGAAAGGGAGGGATGTTTCTGGTGCGGATGGATATTCCGGCCGTCTTGTGGTATAATCATAAGACATCGGATGCTGTCGGCAGCAGAGCGCAGATCAAAAAAGCCGCATTTGAACCAGCTGGATGGAGAAAACGCGCTGCCGGAACGATTGATAAGGGAGAGGAGTGAAGGAATGGCACTGCAATTCATATATGGAACGTCAGTTTCCAAAAAATCAGAATATATATACCGCCAGATGATTGCCCTTTCCATGGAGAACCCTGACCAGAATTTTCTTATCCTGGTGCCGGAACAGGCGACCCTGCAGGTGCAGAAGGATCTGCTTGCGCTGCATCCCCGCCGGGCTTTGACCAATGTGGATGTGCTCAGTTTTCGGCGTCTGGCTTATCGGGTGTTTGATGAACTGCATCAGAAAGAGCTGAACATTCTGGATGATACGGGAAAAACCATGATTCTGAGGAAGGTGGCTTCCCGGAAAAAAGGAGAACTGACCGTTTTTTCGGCCAACCTGTCCAAAATCGGTTTCATCGGACAGTTAAAGTCCATGGTATCCGAATTTTATCAGTACCGGGTGGAGGAAGAAAAACTGGAGGAGGTGCTTTTAAAGCTGGATCGGGCGCCGCTTCTGAAGATGAAGATGCAGAACATCCGGACGGTGTACCAGGCCTTTCAGGAAAGCCTGGCCAATGACTATATCACTGCGGAAGAACTGCTGGCTGTGCTCTGCCGTGTGGCGGATCAGTCGGAATACATCCGGAAAAGTACCATCGTGCTGGACGGATTCACCGGATTTACGCCGATCCAGTATCAGCTTTTGCAGGTGTTGATGACCCAGGCGCGCCACCTTGCCTGTGTGGTGACGATTGGAAAAGAGATTTATCCCGCGGGAGAGGGAAAACGGGGAACGCCCAGATGGGGCATCTCATCCCAGGAATGCGGCCTGTTTCATATGAGTTACCAGATGACGGAAACGATGAAAGCCTTGGCCGAGCAAGTGTCCTGTCCCTGCAAGGATTCGTATCATATCTTTGTGCGGGAAGAGGAGAAACGTCCGGTCATGCTGTCTTTTCTGGAACGGAATCTGTTCCGGTATCCGATGAAGACTTACCAGGCGGAGACGGATCGGAACACCGGCCAGCCGAGAGAAGAGGCGCGGGGCGATGGAATCGGTATCTATCAGGCAAAGAATCCTTCCGAGGAGGTGGCATTTCTCATCGGGGAAGTGCTGCGGCTGATTCGGGAAGAAGGATATGAATACCGAGATATCGGCGTGGTCGTGGGAGATACGGCGCTGTATGAACCGGCGGTAACCAACCAGATGACAAAAGCCGGGATTCCCTACTTCATTGACCAGAAGAAGAACTTGATCGGAAATCCTCTGGTGGAGCTGGTGAGAAGCCTTTTGGCGGTGATCGCCCAGAGTTTTTCCTATGATGCCATGTTTGCCTGGCTGAAGAATCCCCTTTCCGGGATGGAACGGGGAGAAGTCGATATCCTGGAAACGTACGTCATCGCCCTTGGGATCAGCGGGAAAAAGAGATGGCAGTCGGAGTGGACCCGAACCTATCCCGGATTTGTTAAAGAACACCTGGGAAGGATCAATGCGATCCGAAAAAAGGCAGTGGAACCGTTTCAGTTTTTCCATCAGATTTTGGGCGGAGGAGACGATACAAAAAAAAGGCCGTCCGTGCTTCCTGTGCGCCAATGGACGGAAGCGCTGTGGCGTTTCCTGGACAGCATCCATGCAGAGGAAGGCCTTCATAAGATGGCGGAAGCGTTTGGCCGGGAGCATCTGTTTCATCTCCAGAAAGAGTATGAACAGGCCTACAAAAAGGTGGTGGACCTGTTTGATCAGTTTGTTAGCCTGATGGGAGACGAGGAATTAAACCTGCAGGACTATACACAGATTTTGGAAGCCGGTTTTTCCGATATTCAGGTGGGGCTGATTCCGCCGGCGGTGGATCAGCTGATGATCGGGGATCTGATGCGAAGTCGGCTGGGAAATGTGAAAGCGCTGTTTCTTCTGGGCGTCAATGACGGGATTCTCCCAAAAAAAGCGGAAGAAGGAGGGCTTTTGACCGATCAGGAGAGGGAAATTTTAAAGTCCTGTTCGCTGGAGTTGGCTCCCACTTCCAGGGAAGAAAGTTTTACCCAGAAGTATTATCTGTACCGGATGCTGACGAAGCCGTCCCGGCGTCTGTACATGGTCTACAGCAGTACGGACAGCCAGGGAAAAGCCCTTCGTCCTTCCTATGTGGTGGGGATGATGCGCCGTCTCTATCCGGAACTGTCTGTGCATATGTATGACCGGCTTGCCATGGGGCTGTCGGGCATCATGAAACCGGAAAACAGTATGGATGTGCTGGTCCTTGGCATGCGGCAGACGCGAAACGGAGAAGAAGCCGGATGGTGGAAAGAATTGTATCGGTGGTACGGACGTCATCCGGAATATGCCGGGCGGATGCAGGGCATCCGGGAAGGGCTGTTTTACGGATATCACCAGGAAGAACTGACCAAGGCGGCGGCGCGCAGGCTGTTTGGTGAGATGCCATTGAACAGCGTCACCAGGCTGGAGCGGTTTGCTTCCTGCGCCTATGCCCATTTTCTGATCTACGGCCTTTCCCTGGCTCCGCGGGTACAGTATCGGCTGGAGGCGGTGGATTACGGCAATATTTTCCACAAATCCATAGAGATGTTTTTCCGCACCATGGAAGAGGAAGGAAAGGTGTGGACACAGCTTTCTGTGGAAGAACGCGTGGGTTATGTGGAGAAAAGTGTGCAGAAAGTGACGGAGGACTATGGAAATACCATATTTGAAAGTTCGGCGCGCAACCAATATCTGGCAAAACGTCTGGAGAGGATGACAGATCGGACCATCTGGGCGTTGTCAAAGCAATGGGAAATGGGCGGTTTTACGGATTCCTACAGTGAGGTGAACTTTTCTTCCAATGATCATCTGGAATCCATGGAACTGACGCTGGCCGAGGGACTTACCATGGCGCTTCAGGGCAGGATCGACCGGATCGATGTGGCGGAAAAGGAAAACAATGTCTACGTGAAGGTCATTGATTATAAATCAGGCAGTACGGAATTTGATCTGACGAAGATCTACCATGGACTGCAGCTGCAGCTGATTATTTATCTGGAAGCCGCTTTGGAACTGAGTCGGCGCAGGCATCCGGAAAAGAAGATCATACCGGCCGGTATTTATTATTATAATATCAAAGATCCCATCGTGGAGACGGAACACGAGGAAGAAGAGGAGGCAGAAAAGGCCATATTAAAAGAGCTGCGCATGAATGGCCTCTCCAATAAAGATGCACAGGCGCTGGAGCTGCTGGATCACACCGGCCAGAGGCGGTCGGAGGTCATCAAAAATCTGGAGACAAAGAGCGACGGATCACTGTCCGGCCGCTCCATGGCAGCCGACAGTGATCAGATCGGACAGCTGTGCCGGTTTGGAACGAAAAAAGCCCAGTCTCTCGGCATGGAGATGATGCGGGGAGAGATTCCGGTCAGCCCTTATTCCTATAAGCAGAGGACCCCCTGCGATGTCTGCGAGTTTCACTCCGTCTGCGGCTTTGATCCCCGGGTGGAGGGATACCGCTATCGAAGACTCCAGGTATTGGAGCCGGACCGGATGTGGGAGGTCTTAAGAGATCTGGAGGAGAAGCCGGGGAAATCGGTTGACTTTTGACCGTAAAGAAAATACAATAGAAATAGTTGCGAATATATGCGGCTTTCCGGCAGTGTGGGGAAATAAAAACTCACTGTAAGCATAAAAGAATGTGAGGGATATGAGATGGATTTAAAAAAATACGGAATTGAAACATGTGACTTGATTTATGAGAATCCGCTGGCATCGGAGAATGACATCCGGGATTTTGTTCTGGAGGGAAGCGCAGTGACATCATTCCCCCAGGGGCGGCTTCGCCTGGAGAATGCCCTGAGTGCTTCGGAAGGCCAGAAAGCCAATTATGTTTTGTGGTGTCCGAAGGATTTTCCGTCCGACGTTTATATTGAGTGGGATTTTTGGCCGGTGAAGGAGCCGGGACTTGCCATTTTGTTTTTTGCGGCAAAGGGAAGAAACGGAGAAGATATCTTTGATCCGTCTCTGGCAAAGCGTACGGGAGAGTATCCCATGTATCATCATGGGGATATCAATGCCTTCCATGTTTCGTATTTCAGAAGAAAAGAGCCGGATGAGAGAGCCTTCCATACCTGTAACCTGAGAAAGAGTTATGGGTTTTATCTGGTGGCCCAGGGCGGCGATCCGATTCCGGATGTGGCGGATGCCAAGGGACCGTATAAGGCCGCCGTTTTGAAATACAAAAATGAGGTTCGTTTCTTTGTCAATGATCTGGAAACGTTCTGCTTTGCGGACGACGGACAGACATACGGCCCGCTTCTGACAGGCGGAAAGATCGGATTCCGCCAGTTGGCGCCCATGATCGGAGAATATGCGAATTTAAAAGTGTATAGTTTGTAGTCACGCCGCTTAAGCAGGATACCGGCAGGAGGAGAGTCGGCTTTGCATAAGGACATGATCACAGCGAAGGGGCTGGTGTGTAAGCAATGGAACGCTGAAGCACCAGCCTTTCTTCTGCAGAGTCTGGCGTGCCATGCGCGGATGAAAGACAGGGATATTTGACTGGAATGATTAAGAAAGAGGGAATGAAAATGAAAATTAAAAAAGCAGCGGAAAGCCAGCTGAATGAGATTATGAAAATCTATAAGACAGCACAGGATTTTATGGCAGAACATGGAAATCCCGGGCAGTGGGGAACGGAATATCCGTCCAGGGAATTGATCCGCGAAGATATTCGAAGAGGCAACTGTTATACAGCGGTGGATGAAGACGGCATACAAGGGGTATTTGTCTATTTTGTGGGAGAGGAACCCAATTACAAAACCATAGAAGAGGGCCGGTGGCTGCTGGAAGACAGGCCCTACGGAGTCCTCCACCGGGTAGCATCGGCGGGAAAGAAAAAGGGAGTCGCTTCCTTCTGTATTCAGTGGTGTCTAGAAAAGAGTCCCAACATGAGGGGAGATACCCATGAGAAAAATAAGGTGATGCAGCATGTTTTGGAAAAGAATGGATTTGTTCCGTGCGGCATCATTTATGTGGAAGACGGGTCGCCTCGGATTGCGTATCAGACAAAGGCGTGAAGCTATATTGAAGAATTATGAGAGGAGGTCTTGATGGAAAATTTCCTGTTATTTGCCGGGGTTGTGATTATTATCTGTATTTTTATGAATCGATTCGCCATGAAGCTGCCGGTTCCGTCTCTGTTGGTGTTTATCGCCCTGGGGATGTGTTTCGGGGAGAATGGCTTTTTTCGGATTTCGTTTGATAATTATGAATTATCGGAAACCATCTGCTCAGTCAGTTTGATTTTTATCATGTTTTACGGAGGATTCGGTACAAATATGAAGGAGGCCAGGCCGGTGGCGGTGAGGGCGTTCCTTTTGTCTACGGCAGGCGTAGTGCTGACGGCTGGGTTTGTGGGGGTTTTTGTCCATTATTGTCTGAGGCTGCCTTGGCTGGAAAGCATTTTGATCGGTTCTGTTATTTCTTCTACGGATGCGGCATCCGTCTTCAATGTCCTGCGTTCCAAAAAACTGGCGCTGAAATTTCATACCGACTCTCTGCTGGAACTGGAATCCGGGTCCAATGATCCCATATCGTATCTTTTAACCATCGTTATGATTTCTCTTCTCTTGGGAAGGGACATTTCCGTCCCTGTGATCTTGGCAAAGCAGCTTTTGTTTGGAGTCGGATGCGGTCTGCTGATTGGAAAGCTGGCTTTGATCTTGCTGAATCAAGTAAATTTTCAGGTTATGCAGGCCAGAACCATTTTTTTATTCTCTGTGGCGATCATCGCCTATGCTTTGCCGTCTGTCATCGGCGGAAATGGTTTCCTGAGTGTATATATCTGCGGGATCTTCATGGGAAACAGTTACATCCCGCAGAAGAAAGATATGGTACATTTTTTCGATGTGTTGACGGAAATCGCTCAGATGGTGATCTTTTTTTTGCTGGGGCTTTTGGTTACGCCGGTACAGCTGCCATCCGTGTTTATTCCGGCCCTGCTGGTTATGATTTTTTTAACGGTGGTGGGAAGACCGGCAGCCGTATTTTTGCTGTTGAAGCCATTCGGCGCGTCCATGAAACAGATTGGCTTGATTTCATGGGCCGGCCTTCGCGGCGTGGCTTCCATTGTATTCACCATCTATGTGATGCTGGAACCCATTGATCTGCGCTACAACCTGTTTAACCTGGTATTTGTCATTGTTCTCCTTTCCCTTGCGTTTCAGGGAACGCTGCTTCCATGGATGGCAGAGAAACTGGATATGGTGGATCGCTCAGCCAATGTATTGAAAACATTCAATGACTATCAGGAAGAGACGGATATTGCTTTTTTGAAAATGCATGTGGAAAGCGATCATCCGTTTGCGGATCAGAAAATCCGGGATTTGCCCTCTTTTAAAGATTTGCTGTTTGCCCTGGTTCTGCGAGGAAAACAGACCATCGTCCCCGATGGGGATACGGTGATCCGGGATGGGGATCTTTTGGTACTGGCAGCGCCGGAGTTTGAAGACCGGGAAGACCTGTCTTTATATGAAGTGAACATCGGAAAAGGTCATAAAATCGCCGGACTGCCCTTGAAACAGGCATTTAAAGAAAAGCCGCTTTTGGTGGTTATGATAAAGAGAAGGGAGGGGAATATCATTCCCAATGGAGATACGGTGATCCGGGATGGGGATGTGCTGGTGATCGCGCAGGTGGATAAACTGGAGAAGGGATGAGCATGGGGGATTGAGAAAAGAGCGGAGATATGGTATGCTAAAGGAAACGGAATGCATTGGAAGATTGAGTGTTTGATGGATCCGATGGAGACGGTTTAATTTTGGATGCGCCGGGGGAGGCGCAGAAATGAGGTGTCTTATGGGGAAACGAAAGAATATACTGCTGATTTTATCGGATCAGCAGAGGTGGGATACGGTCAGCGCCTATGGATGCAATGACATCTGCAAAACGCCGCATATTGATGAACTGGCAAAGGAAGGGATGAAATTTCGCAATGCCTTTACCACGTCCGCCATCTGCGCGCCGTCCCGGGCCAGTATTATGACGGGTCTGTATGCCCACCGCCATGGGGTGATCGATAATTTCACCGATATCAAAGAGGGGACGCCCCTTCTGGGCGAGTGTATGCGGGATGCGGGGTATTACTGCGGTTATGCGGGAAAATGGCATGTGTCGCCGTCCCGCGAGCCGAAGGAATGCGGCTTCTGTGAGGACAGCAAGGCATTTATGGGATATGGATTTCCCGGAAGCCGTGTGTTTGCGCATCTGCGTTTTGATCAGCCGCCGGATAACACGCCCAATTACTATGAGGAATATCTGAAGGAAAACGGGTTTACGAATGTGGATGTCTCCCACGGATTTATGGGAAATAATCCGGCTCTCCAGATCCAGGAGATGTTCTGCAGGCACGAGGGACCGCTGGAGAGCACCATTGAGTATTTTGTGGCCCAGGAAACCAACCGCCTGATTGAACAGGCAAAGGATCAGGATAAGCCCTTTTTCATTTGGTCCAATTTCTGGGGACCCCACAGTCCCAGCATCGTGCCGGAGCCTTACTACTCCATGTATGATCCCAAATCCATACCGGAACATCCCAGTTACTGCGAGACTTTTGAAGATAAGCCTTACGGCTATTATCTTTCCGAAAAAATGTGGGGCCTGGGCGATTACGGATGGGCCGGTTTCCAGGAAATCATCGCCCGCTATTACGGCCACTGCACCATGATCGATGACATGGTGGGGATGATCGTGAATAAACTGAAGGAGACGGGTCTGTATGAGGATACCATCATCATTTACGGCGCCGATCACGGCGACTGCCTGGGCGCTCACAAACTGATCGAGAAAGGAGCCTTTACCTTCGATGAGATCTACCGTGTGCCGCTGGTGGTAAAGGGAGCCGGGACGAAGGACAATGACAGTTTGGTGACCCTTCAGGAGCTGATGCCCACCCTGCTGGATGTGGCAGGCGTCAAACCGCCGAAGCCGGTGGATGGGGAGAGTCTTCTCCCTCTGATGAACGGGGAAAAGGAAAGCAACGGACGAGAAACCATTTTCTGTGAATACCATAACCATTTTTATGTGGCCAGACAGAGAATGGTGCGGGATTTGGAGTATCAGTTCACGTTCAATGAAAGCGAGAGAGGGGAACTGTACGATCTGAAAAAAGATCCCCATCAGCTCCACAATGTATGCTATGATCCGGCATACGGAGCCATTAAGAAGAAATACATGGATATCATGTCCCAGTACATGAAACAGACGGAGGATCCTGCCGGGGTATGGTACCATCGGATTAAAGAATTTTATTAACCAAATTTTATCAGCCAATAAAATAGGGGCTGCATCATGCGCAAACAGAAATCTCTGCGGGTATGATGCAGCCCGTTCTTTTAATTTTCAATGGGTGCCGAAAAACACAGCGGCTCACTGCTGCCCGCAGATTGGCCTCCTTGCTGCAGGACACGGCAAGTCAGCCGATCTTGCGGTAATGGGATTTATAGTTCAGCGGAGACATTCCGTAGTATTTTTTAAACAGCTTGCTGAAATAGTACACATCATCGTAGCCGACGCTGTTGGAGATGGCCTTTATGCTGTCTTCTCCGTGGCTTTCCAGCTGTTCCCGCGCCTTTTCCAGCCGCAGCTTAATCAGATAGTTGATGGGCGGTTCGCCGGTCTCTTCCTTGAAGATTTTGGAGATGTAGGCGGAACTTAAATACATATTTTTGGCAATGAGGTCCAGAGAAATCTTTTCTGTGTAGTGGGCATTCAGATAATTGCGGATTTCGTTGACCACATAGCTTTTATGATAGGATTCAAAACGGCAGGTTTCCGTCTGGCGTTCCGGCTTGGCGACAATCTGACGGATAATCAGAAGCAAAAGCTGAATCAGATAGGTCTTCTGCATAAAGTACTGACCCACCTGGTCCGAATAGCGCTCCGCCACCATGCGCAGACAAAGGCCGATGATGTCCTGGCGAACCTGACTGCCCGTATGGAGAATGACGGAACCGTCGGGCTGGCAGATTTTGTTGGGCTCCATGTCCCGGAAGTGAAAGTTTGTGAATCCGGTGAAAAACAAAAGGGCCGGATCATTCGTATCCGGTACAATGCTGCTGTGCATGACGCCGGGATTGATGATGATGATGTCTCCGGTGGTCACATTGAAGATTTCACCGTCGATGTAGTACTGTTCTTTTCCGGACAGCACGCAGATGATCTCCGTATGGTCATGGCAGTGGGGCGGCTTGGTTTCGTGCGCATAATTTTTCCCCGCAAACAGAAGGGTGGGGTTCAAGTCTGAGTATGTAATATCGTAAGACGCATCACACATAATAAAAAGGCCTCCTGGTAATATCGGCACAGACAGACTGCAGTGCCGGTTTCTGTGGTAAGACGAATCGTTTCGCTCAATAAAAAACGGTATGTATTCATAATAATACATCTTGGTAGAAAAGTACATCCTTTTTAAAAAAAAGTAAAAATAAAAGTGATAAACAAAGGGACTCCCATATGCTATACTAAGGATAACGAGATAACAGAAGAAAAGTCCCGCCATGGATTTCCATGGAGGCAGGAAACGGATGGGATGAATCCGTAGAATTGGTATAGTGGAGGGAAATATGCAGAAAAAACTTCCGGTTGCGGTGATAACAGCTGTATTCGTGATCTGCTGTTCGTGCAGCGGACATGGGGATGATATGGAAAATACAGGCGCTACCAGCGGAAAAACCGCATATGAAGCGACCATTTCCGAACATATGACAGAAAAAACAGAGCCGGATCCCGACGATAAAATCGGTCAGGGACAGCAGCTTCTGATCGCGATTCAGAAGGACAGCCGTGTGAGTGATTATGAAGATAATTATCTGACCAGACTGCTGGAAGAAGATCTGGATGTCCAGCTGGATTTTGTATATCTTTCATCGGACGCATCCGATCAGGAAACGGCGCTGTCTCAGATGATCGCGGGAGGCGATCCGATTCCGGATATTGTAATCGCTCAGAATCTGTCTCAGGAAATGATCCTGGAATATGGAGAAAACGGCGTCTTTTTGGCCCTGGATTCTTATCTGGAGGATCCGGCCATGGCCAAATACTTTTCTCAGATACCGGACGAAAGCCGGGAAACCATGATTGAGGGAGTACGCAGCGCCGACGGTCATGTCTATGCCTTGGCCCATTACAGCGAGGCCACCTGGAATCAGACGACACATCGCTATTATATCAATCAGGCGTGGCTGGATATTTTGGGGCTGGAAATGCCGGAGACTACGGAGGAATTGTATGAGGTTTTGACAGCCTTTGTTAAGGAGGATCCCAATGGCAATGGCGAAATGGATGAGATCGGAATCTACGGACGGTTTCAGGGAACTTATGGGGAAAATGTGATCCATGCATTGATTAATTCATTTGTTTACTATAATCCGTCGCCAAAGACCAATTATGGGCTGGCTTTGAATGACGATGGAACCATGGTCATCGCCCCGTTTACCACGGAAGAGTGGAAAGAGGCCATGAAATATCTGCACCGTCTGTACGAAGAAGGTCTGATGGATCCCTCTGTTTTTTACAACAGTGACGATGAATTTCTGGAGGTTGTCAATCAGGAAGAGAATGTGATAGGGCTGGTAACCACCGGAAGCTATCAGGTAACCTGGCCCGACAGTGACAGCAATGAAAATTTTCTGGATATGGAGATGGTGGGGCCATTTACCGGTCCCGACGGTATCTGCTATACGCCATATGAAGAATTTCAGCCGGAACCCATCGCATATATTACCAGTTCATGTGAGACACCGGATATCGCTTTTCGCGTGCTGGATTATTTTTATAAAGAAAATGTCGGACGGACGTCCCGCTGGGGGGAGGAAGGTGTGGACTGGACAGCAGATCCCGAAGTCTGCAGGCAGTATACCAACGGGTATGTGGAAAACGGTCTGGCAGACGGAATCCGCCTGGTGGTGCTTGAGAATATCTGGGCCCGGCCGCAGAACCACCATTGGCGCAATCTTACACCGTACTTTGAGTCCATGGAAGAAAGCAGCAGCAACTGCAACATTTGGGCTCTGTATGATTCTTCCGCCAAAAGCGCTCCCCTCAATGCGAGAAATGTGGAATTGTATCTGGATAAAAAGCCAGAGTATCTGCTGCCGACTCTCCACTATACGGAAGCAGAGCTGGAAAAGATCGGCGACAGTATGGAACAGGTCACTTTTTATGTAAATACAGCCATCATGGAATTCATCACCGGCGAACGGGATGTGGATGCGGATTGGGATCAGTATTTGAATGGCTTTAAAGAAATTGGCCTGTATCAGTGGGTACATACCGCGCAGAGAGCATATGAGCGGGAAATATCTTAGAAAAAGGATAAAGTTCTGCTATTTGAGAGATGCTTTCGGAATTTGAGAGACAAAAAACAGGAGGATGAAATCAAATCATCTGCGAAAAAAACAAAAAAACTGCGGATTGGGAATGGGGGACCAAAATGGGAGTCCTGCAAAATAACGCTGGAAATAGCAAATTTTTGGTGATTGTGAATCGGTTCCGGCTGCTGTAAGATGAACCTATCAAAAAAAGAGAAGGAGGATTTTCCTATGAGGAAAAAACAAATTACGGCAGCTTTGCTGACCTCTGTCATGGCAGCGTCCCTGGCGTTCACCGGATGCGGAGACGCAGCGGAAACGACCGCCCCCACCAACGCGTCAGCCACAGAAGGACAGACCGAAAAAGAAACCGAAGCAGCCACAAAGAAGGAAACCGAGGCAGAAGCAGAGACAGAAAAGGAAACGGCAGAGGAGACGGCGGAGACCATCAGCAGCGGTGATGTGTTTGTAAACGGAAGCATTGATGTTTATGATGAGAGCGACAAAATCGGAAACGGAGAAACACTTACCATCGCGATTCCGGCACAGAGTACCGTCACGGATTATAAGGATAATTACCTGACGAAAAAGCTGGAAGAGGAATTGAATATAAACCTGGAATTCTATGAACTTCCGACTACAGGAGATGACATCAATTCCAAGCTGTCCCTGATGGTGACGACGCCGGATACGCTTCCGGATATTATCATCACATCGTCCCTGACGCCGGAGACGATTCTGTATTACGGAAGCAACGGTATCTTTATTCCGTTGAATGAGTATATTGACAATCCGGAAACCGCAAAATATTTTTCGCAGATTCCGGATGAAGACCGGGAACATATGTATCAGGATATCACATCCGCCGACGGCAATATCTACACACTTCCATATTTCAGCATTGCCCTTTGGAATATGACGCCGAATCGTTACTATATCAATCAGGCCTGGCTGGATACGCTGGGATTGGAGGTACCTACTACAACGGATGAACTGAAAGAAGTGCTGAAGGCATTCGTCACAGAAGATCCCAATGGCAACGGCGTGGCAGACGAAATCGGCGTTTACGGAGAATTTGACGGCGGATACGGACAGAATACCATCGATGCGCTGATGAATTCGTTCATATTCTACAATGGAGGTACGCAGAACGGCGGCCTTTCCCTGGATGAGACAGGAGAAAACGTCATCGCCCCGTTTATGACCGATGAGTGGAGAGAGGGACTGCGGTACCTGAATTCCCTCTATGAAGAAGGGCTGATCGATCAGGGGATGTTTACCAATGATGATACGCAGTTTAAGGCGACACTGAATAATGAGATAAATATCGTCGGCCTGACGACAGCAGGAAGCTTCTCCAACTGGACGGATGCGGATAATAACGCAAACTTCCTGGAGCTGGAAATGATTCCTCCGTTTACCGGCCCGGAAGGTGTCTGCTATACTCCATATGAAGAACCCACTGCAACCCCGATTTTCTACATTACTTCAAACTGTAAAAATCCGGAACTGGCATTCCGTCTCGGCGATTATTTCTACAAACATGTCATGTCCAGAACAGGAAGATGGGGACAGGAAAACGTCGACTGGACTTCCGATCCGGAAGTATGCAAGGACTATACCAATGGCTACATTGAAGGCGGACTGGCAGATGAAATCACGCTGGTATCCCTTACCAACATTTGGTCTGAGCCGTCCAGCCAGTTCTGGCACAATATGAACCCGGGATATGAATCCATCGCTGACAGCAACACGAATACGAATGCCGGAAGTTCATATGATTCAGACTCCAAGAGCGCGCCTTTGACGGGTATCAATGTGGAGCTTTACGGGGACAAATATCCGGAGAAAGTTCTTCCGCTGCTCCACTACACGCTGGATGAAGCAGAACAGATTTCTCAGATTGTAGCCAATGTCAGTGACTTTGTGGATACGACGATGGCAGAGTTCATCACCGGAAACCGTGATGTTGAAACCGGATGGGAGAGCTATCAGGAAGAGATGAACAGCCTTGGTCTTCCGCAGTGGCTGGAAGCCGCACAGGCTGCCTATGACCGCACAAAAGAATAATTAAGAAGCGGGTATCGATCAGAAATAAAAGAATAGAGAAAACCCGGACAGCACCTGTCACAACAGGTGCTGTCTGCGGTATTGGCTGGGAGTGACGCCATAGTGCTCCTTGAACAGTCTGGTAAAGTAAGCAGAAGAATAATACCCAAGCAGTTCTCCGATATTTTTGACCGACAGATCGCTTCGGGTTATAAGAAGTTCGGCTGCTTTTTCCAGTTTGAACTGAATCACGAAGACCGACAGATTTTCGCCGGTGACCTGTTTAAACAGACGGCTCAAATGGCTGCTGCTGATGGAAAACCGATCGGATAACGAGGTCAGCGTCAGATCCTCCTGCCAGTTGGCACGGATGTATTCGATCACGGAAGCAGCCAGCTTGGAATCAAAGGAGTGATTTTTGCTGTCATAGACTTCCTGATACATGGAAAGGATGTGCTGGATGCTGTCCATGGCCTGCAGAAAGGTGGACGCATTCTGGAATGCAGTCAAGGCCTCCTGCTTTTTGGTTTTATCGGCAAAGACGGACTGTTCATTTCCTATGCGGAAGGTGATGCTGTACAGCTGAGTCAGATAGGAATTCACAGAGGCGTAGGATGGCCGCTGGGCGAGGATGGATGCTTTCTGCTGAGTGAGAAGTTCCGTCACAGCCTCAAACTGTCCGGTGCGGATGCCGGTCTCCAGCTCCGCATAGTCCTTCGGCGTCGGAGAAAACGCGGTGGACTCAAAGGAGGCGTACAGCTCCGGAGAAAAGATGTTGCCGCTGCCATAGAGAAAGGTATACTTCAGATAATCGCAGACCGAAGGATACGTTCTTCCGATCTGGGAAAGAGCAGACAGCAGAGGAGAGAAGGCCAGATTGACCCGGACGGGGATCTTTTCCATGATTTCGTTCAGCAGGTTTTGCTGTGTCTCCAGAAAGGCGTGATACTGGAGTTCATCCAGATTCAGGATGGTGACAAGCCGACTCTCAGGATAGGACTGGGTCATGTGGATCATGGTCTGATTCAGGTTCTGCTCCAGGATATTCTGGGCCTGGACGGCGATGTATTCGCGCTGCTCCGGTTCCAGCGAATCGAACACATCGTGATCAAAGGCAATGATTATGATGAGAAAATGAGGAGAGGAGAAGGGGCTCTGACACATGGCCAGGCGCTTGCGGATGTCTTGCTCATCGATCTGGCGGCTGTAAAGCAGATCCATCATGGTCTTATACAAGAACAAATCCTTATTTTGGTCAAGCGTATGCTTCATATCATCCATCTGATTTTCCAGATAGACGAGTGTGTTCTGTATGGAAGCCAGGACATGGGGATCATTATTTTCCCTGGCCACCTTCTGCCGGAGGGTGTTCAGCGGATGATAGATGCGGGCAGTGATGCGGTGAACAATGAAAAGGGAAAGCGCGACGGTGGCCAGGATGGAAAGTCCCATGATCTGGAACGTGGTCATGCTTTCCTGTGTCAGCTGATCCCAGGGGACAGCGGATACATAAATCCATCCGGAATCGGAAGATTCCGAGAAGGACAGGCTGTATTTGGTCTGCTCAGAACGCAGGGAAGTATGATTTTGAGACAGCGCATCACGGATATCATCCAAAAATACATCCGGGTTTGTACTGGCATCGGGCAGTACGGAAAGCAGAAGCTGATGGTCCGGATTGTAAATCATCAGACCTCCGTTTACGGGATAGCGCTCCAGGATCTGTGCCAGAAATGCGGAGGTATCGATGGAAATGGCGATGAATCCCTGTCCGTCGGACAGAGAAGAGTACAGAGGAACGGAGCGGAGAAGAACCATGGTATTGGAAGAAGAAAGTGGGGAAAAGATCAGTTTTTCAGAAGATTCAGCCAGCTTTTTGTACATATGAAACGGTACCCGGCTCTGGAACGCTGCGGAGGTATCCGGGTGATGGGTGACGCCGTAATCCGTACTGATGGCAAAATTCTGCCCGTTCTGATAGATGGTGATGGAATCGATGAACGGATTTCGGGTCAGGAGTGTATTCAGATAGGACAGATAACGGGTATCTTCCAGCAGAGTCGTCTCTGTGCCGGAAAAAAAGGAGTCCAAAGAAAAACCGTCGGATGAGGCGGTTGGATTCAGAAGGAACGTATCATGGAGGATATTCAGGAGACTGTTGTAAAGGGTCTCATCGGTATAGGTCTGGATGTTCTGCAGATTTTTTCTGTCGGCATCGATGATCTTGCTGTTGTAACGGCTTCCGATGATCCACAGACCCAATATTCCTGTTACAATGACAGCCAGGATGGTCAGGATCAGATATGGCATGAGCAGGCGGTAGTAAAACTGCCGCTTGCGAAAATATGTTTTGGCTGATTGGATGAATGGTTTCATTTGTCACCCCCGAAGGAAAGAATGGTTTAGGAATATTTTCGATCAGAATGCGGAGATTGTCAAGGGGAGAATGAAAGGGAGAAGGTATGAAGCGGTGGAAGAAGGATACCCGGACGGCCGCAGGAATTTGTTGACAGGAATCTGGCTTCGTGATTGCAAAATTGAAAAAAGGAGGATATTGGAATGGATTTTAGAGAGAGAATGCTGCCTGCAGTGAGAGGCGGAGGATTTGCCATGGAGGGGTACTGGGTATGGTGCGGTTCGGTGATAAAGGGGGAAGATGGGCGGTATCATATGTTTGCGTCCCGGTGGCCGAAGACGCAGCCCATGCATCCCGGGTGGATGCTTTTGTCGGAGATTGTGAGGGCGTCCAGTGATACGCCCTGCGGGCCGTATCGGTTTGAGGAAGTGGTGCTTCCGGCCAGGGGGCCCCAGTATTGGGACGGAAGGATGACCCATAATCCGAGGATAGTAAAGAGAGGGGATACGTATATCCTGTTTTATACCGGCTCCACCCATCCGTTTGAAGACATTCCGCAGGGGGATGTGCTGGATCTGAATGATCCCCGGGTGATTGTGGCGCGGGCCAATAAGAGGATCGGGATCGCCACGTCGAAGAGTGTCTTTGGTCCATGGAAGCGGCTGGACGCCCCCATTCTGCCCACAAGACCGGATCATTTTGACAATTTTCTCACGTCCAACCCGGCTCCGTGTCTGAATGAGGACGGGTCCGTGGTTTTGGTTTATAAAGCCAGAGCGTATAAAAATCCGCCGTATCAGGGATTCCTCCATGGAGCCATGACCATCGGCGCAGCCTTTGCAGATCAGCCGGAGGGGCCGTATCAGCGCTCGGAGGAGAGACTGTTTGAGGATTCCATTGAGATTGAAGATCCGTTTATCTGGAAGACGGAACATGGGTATGAAATGATCGCCAAAGATATGCATGGAACCATTTGCAAAGAGCGGTTCGGCGGCGTCCACGCGGTATCGAAGGATGGAAAAAAGTGGGAGATGAAACAGGGAGAGCTGGCCTATTCCCGGACGGTTTTGTGGGATGACGGAAAAACGGAGGTCATGGGAAATATGGAGCGGCCCCATATTTTGTTTGAGGACGGAAAACCGGCCTATTTGTTTTTTGCCACATCCGATGGAACCAATGGGTTCGCGGATGCGAAAAATACTTGGAATATGGTGATTCCGCTGAGGAAGGATTAAGAGAGGACTGACGTTTGATTGGATACCCGGACGGCCGAAGGGAACGAAACGTTTTCCTGTCGGCCTGTGAGTGTTCCAAAGAAATCGTAGAATTTATGGGGATAGAGGAGATCAAGAAGTTAGAGTTGGCAAGGATTTGAGAGTTTTGCAATTGTTTATTCGCAGAGAAGCGGGAAGGAGGAGATGGTATGACAGAAGTGATCACGGATCCGGTTTTGCTGAGGCAGAAGCAGGAGGAATTTGACCGGCAGCAGGAGGAGGCGCTGCAGGAGGCCATGGAAGGCTGGTGGGCAGAGGATTTGAAAAACCGGGAGGCGCGCATCCGGTGGTGGAAGGAGGCAAAATTCGGATGCTTTATCCATTGGGGTGTGTATTCCATTTACGGCGGCATGTGGGAAGGGAAAACCTGTGTTTATGGGGAACATATCCAGCGGGCCATGAAGATTACGCAGAAGGTATACCGGGAGAAATTTATTGACTGTTTTCGGGCGGAAGATTTTTGCGCGGAAACCTGGGTTCGTCTGGCGAAAGATGCGGGCATGCGCTATCTGGTGGTGACGGCGAAACACCATGACGGACTGGCCATGTATCCCTCTCGCGTCAGCCCCTATAACATCACCCTGACGCCCTTTGGCAAAACCCATGACCCCATCGGAGAGCTGGCAGCTGCCTGCAGGAAAGAAGGGCTGTATTTTGGCGTCTATTATTCCCATGCGTTTGATTGGGGAGAAAAGGACGGCCCGGGAAATGACTGGGAATATGAAAACGGCGGGGGCGATCGGCACCTGTATGAGGGAGAACGGGGGTTGTGGTTTGAAGAACATCCGGAGCTTATCCCGCGGGTTCATGAAGGGTATGTGAGGAAAAAATCCATCCCGCAGATTTTGGAGCTGATCGAGCGGTACCATCCGGACCTTTTGTGGTTTGATACGCCCCACAAACTTCCGCTTTCGGAAAATCTGAATATTTTAAGGGAGATCCGAAAGGCCGATCCCCATGTGGTGGTCAATGGACGGCTGGTGGCCAATCCGGCCTTTCCAACCCTGGGCGATTACCGGAATACGGCTGACCGGCCAAAGGAATTTTATCCGGTTTCCGAAGACTGGGAGGCGATCCCCACAACCAACGAAAGCTACGGGTACAGCTGCTTTGATAAAAGCCATAAAAGCGCCGGGTTTTTCATCCGGCTTTTGGCCAAGGCGGCGGCCAGGGGCGGAAATCTGCTGATGAATATGGGGCCGAAGGCCGACGGGACGGTGGACGGGCCGGATGAAGCCATCTTTCGAACCATCGGCGCGTGGATGCAGGAAAACGGGGAAAGTATTTACGGTACAGAGCGTACCCCGCTTCCGGTACAGACCTTTGGGGAGACGACGAAGAAGGGAAACCATCTGTATCTGCATATTTTTCAGCGGAAAAAAGGACAGCCCATCCTGCTGTCCGGCCTGTTAAATGCGGTTGTCTCGGCCCATTTCCTGGATTCCCGTCTGGCGGCAGCCAAAATCCGGATCCAACGTTTGAATTATCTGGATACGCTGTTGTATCTGCCAAAGGAAGCGGATGCCTGTGAGACGCCGGATCTGGTGATCTGCGCCGAGGTGGACGGCGCATGGAAGACGGACCGCAGCCGACTGGTGGATGGCATGGCCGAAACCACCCTGCATGCCTTTGACGCCTCCTTCCTGTCCAATACGCTGACCTTCGGGGACGGAAAAAAGGGAAACGACTATGTGGACGGCTTCACTTCCTCCGCCCAGTCCGTCATCTGGCAGGTGCGTGTGCCAAAACCCCAGCGGTTCCGGCTGACGGTTCGCTATGCCTGCGATCCTTCCAATAGCCGGATGGGAGAAGATGAGGTTCTCGTGGTACAGACCGGCGCGAAAACCGGAGAGTTTCTGATTCTGCCCAAAAGCGGGATTCAGGAAGAAACGATGGAAGTGTTGCTTGGAACCCGTTTCCGAGGGAGGGATGAAATTCGGATCCATCTGGGAAACGGGGCCAGAGGCAGTGTCCGGCTGTATGGGGTCAAACTGATGCCGCTGGAGGAAACGGACGGGGAAATCCGGCCGCAGTTTGAGCGGGAAGAGGATAAAACCGATACCGGCACACAGGAGGGATAAGCCTCATTTCCACTGGCGGCGAAAGGCCAGGGGGGTCATGCCTTCGCGGGTCTTAAATAGATGGATGAAGTGGCTGATGTTGTGCATGCCGATGCGCTCCGTGATTTCGCTGACGGAGAGATCAGAATATTTCAGCAGTTCTTTCGCATAGGCCAGTCGGTTGGCGATGATATACTCCATCACCGTGCAGCCCGTATATTTTTTGAACTCCTTGGAAAGATGAAACTTACTGATATTATGCCGGGATGCCAGAGACTGCAAAGACAGGTCAGACTTAAAATTGTGCTCGATGTCGATGATGACCTGTTTGATGGGCTCCGGAAGGAGCAGATGGGTGGCATTGTTTGTCATGGACTGGATGGTCAGCTCAGTCAGAATGGATGTGATGACGTTGGAGGCAAGAAGCTCGGACGAAATCATGCATTGCTGGCTGAGGGCCATCACCCGGCGAAAGGAACGTTCCATAAAAAAATCATCCTGCACATGGATGGTCTGGAATCCGTTTTCTGCAAATTTTTCATAAAAGCCAAGGGCGACCGGGCCGTTAAAATGAATCCACAAAAGTTCCCAGCTGTGTTTGGGGCGGGTGAAATAAAGGTGTTTTTCCATACAGTTGATGTAAAAACAATCCCCTTTCTCCAGAGAAAATTCTCTGCCCTGGTAATGAAGAATTCCGCTTCCGGAAAGGGTATACACCAGCAGATAGGAATTCAGATTTTCCCGTTCCGTAAAATACGTATCATCGGTCTGAAAATAGCCGCACTCCTGCACATAAAAATACGTCGATTTTGCAAAGGCGGATGCGACGTGGAAAAGCCGAACGGAATCCTGGCTCCATCCGGCCGAGTAGCGTTCGCGGTAGTCTGTGGTATGCGTCATAGTCGGCCTCCTTTTCCATTTCTATTCTTATCTCAATGTTTCCTCACCAAGACTTTTGTCTGCGGAAACCATTCACAGGCCGGAGGAAGCGAACCTGTTCCCTGGCGAGCTTTGAAAAACGTCGGTACTTGATTCTTCCAGCTTCTCGGAAGCGCAGAAGAATCTTAGTACCGCTACGTTTTTCA
>DVJD01000066.1 GCA_018710785.1 Candidatus Fimimorpha excrementavium | reverse complement strand
AAAAATCTTAGTACCGCTACGTTTTTCACATGAACACACAAAGACTTGCGCATGTCATAGCCTATGTTCGTTCATGTTTCGGAGCGAGAGCGCCCCGACAGGGAAAAGGTTCGCTCTCTCCGACCGTCCGGGTACCATTTGAACAACAAAAGCTCTGCAAAAATCCGCCCCCCGAAAACCAGTCCGGTTCCTCACCCTCCTGTTTCCGTTCTGCGGACTTTCGCAAAGCTTCCCATTGCGGTTATTCTCTGCTCTTTTCTCCTTTATTCATACCGTACCATTTCTTTTTTCAGCCGTTTCATAATCTTTTTTTCCAGCCGGGAAATATATGACTGGGAGATCCCCAAAAGATCTGCCACCTGCTTCTGTGTCATCTCTTTCCCATCCTCCCGGTTGATTCCAAACCGCAGCTCCACAATCTGCCTCTCCCGCCCGGACAGCTGGGATATCGCCTGATTTAAAATCCTGCGCTCTGCCTCATCCTCCATATCTTTATAAATCACATCTTCATCCGTTCCCAGAATATCGGATAAGAGAAGCTCATTGCCGTCCCAATCCACATTCAGCGGTTCATCGATGGATACTTCCATCTTTGTCTTATTGTTTCGTCTCAGATACATCAAAATTTCATTTTCAATGCATCGGGATGCATAGGTGGCCAATTTGATGTTTTTCCCTTTGTTGAAAGTATTGATGGATTTGATCAGTCCGATGGTTCCTATAGAAATCAAATCCTCCACTCCCACACCGGTATTGTCGAATTTTTTCGCTATGTATACCACAAGTCTTAAGTTATGCTCAATGAGCTGCGATCTTGCCTCCTTTTCCAGCGGTGTTCCCAGCCGCTCGATGGCCTCTGCCTCTTTTTCCGGTGACAGGGGCGTGGGAAGCACGTCGCTTCCCCCGATATAATGAATTTCCCCTTGTCTGGAAAGAAACATGCTCCGAAAAGAAGGAATCAGCTTCAATTGAAATTTGTCTGGAACAGATACCTTAATCAACATAATAACCTCCACGCCATTTGCCTTTCCTGCATCTTTCCGGCGGTTTCCAAGGAAGATTGGTTACCTGCCCATGGCAGAATGCAAAATCACCTGATATTCCTTGCCCCTGGAAAAACACAGTTCACTGATTCCAATGGCCGGTGCGGCCACTGTTTCATCCGACGTATCCTTATGTATGACCATCCTGTCGGCTTTTATCACTGCCATGAACCCCAGTTCCTTTCCAATACTCTGATAAGGAATTAAAATATATGGTATCCCTCCTTCCAGACGGTAATCCATTCGTTTGATCTCCTGACCGCCCAGCCATTCCTCTGCCAGACCATGATCCATAATACTGACAGGGTTCCCTCCCGGTGTATACAGCCGATTTCCCGTATCTATCAGCGCCTTAGCCTCTATTCTCTTTTCTCCAACCTGTATTTCCACCGGATAAATGATTTTTCTGCTGCCATTTACATACTGATACCAATTCCATGCCAAAATCCAGACTCCCCCCACGATCGCTGCACAAATCAAAAGCCACCAGATTCCCGGCACCGCATATTCCCCATAAAGGGCATACCGCAGCCAGACTCCGGCCTTTGTCCGGAAATATAAGAAATTCAGTATCCCTCCCATGCCCCATGTGGTCAAGTAAAGCACAAAAATGGCCCATAGAATCTGCCGGACTCCCTTTACGGGATATGCAATCCGGCACATCAGGGCGCAGATGCCGATATAACTGACAGGGGCAAACAGCCATTCCGGGATATTGGGCGCCATGACAGGCACCACACTCCACACGGCTCCGCAAAATGAAGCTGCACAATAGCGGAATACCGAAGGCTTATTCCTTCTGACATGCCCGGTTAAAATAATCAGTATCATATCCATTGTCCAATTAATCAGAAAATATATGTCTATGTACAGCATGGATTTATTATACAATACGTCGGCCACAGAATTTGTCAAAACAGCTGGTTTTGCCTGAAAAATGGGCGCGCGCTTCGACATTTTGAAATCGAGTAGGAGGCGGTGATTAGCCGCCGTCCTCTCACACCACCGTGCGTACCGTTCGGTACACGGCGGTTTCAATAGTTGATGTGCACAGACTGATAGGCTGTGGCTAAATCATAAAAGCCCCAGTTTATCAGTCTTTCTTTACTTAACGCCCAGTTGACCGCTTTGTTTCCGGCATTGAACCAGTATCCTTTACGGTCATAGGCTATCGTTGCCGCATAGTGGCTGTCTACCCCCAGTCCTATGAGTTTCCTCTTCCTGGTTCTGGGCAGTTTCCACTGCTTCCAGATACACATCCGTATCCGACGCTACAGCCATCCATTCAGGCTTTCGACGTTGTTCTTCATGTCCGCTATCCCGTAATAATTCAGCCATCCTCTCATGTAGACTTTTATCCTCTTCATGGTTTTGACGATACTGCCACACTTGCTCCGGGAAGTGAGTTTGTGTAGTCTTTCCTTAGCTTTCTTCCATGCTTTTGCATGGACACGGATATAGATTCCTTTCCCGTTCTTCCCAAAAC
>DVJD01000065.1 GCA_018710785.1 Candidatus Fimimorpha excrementavium | reverse complement strand
AACACGACGTTAGATAAGCAGGCAGCGCAAAACCTAAACATAATACGAAAATGGAGTTTAAGTATTTTGAAGATGATGGAATTGTTAAAGCCGGGGCTATCGATGAAAAAGAAACGGTTTGTAATTAGTTTGCGTCCAATCAAGTATTTAGAAGAAGTGTTATCGGCTTAAAAAGAATCGACATATTATTCTGGAAGGTGGTAAACATTCATGCGTTTGTCCTGGAACAAGAGAGAAACCGGATTGACAAAGATCCTATCTGTATTATACAATGAATTTATGGTTTTTTCTTTTATTGTACGATAATTAAATGAATCTGAAGAATAAGAGCGATAAAGAAGGCGGGAAGTGAGGTACGGATATGAAATTTGCAGCTGCAGGAAGTTGGTTTTCAGGAGATTGGTATCAACATGTGGAAATGGGAGCAAAGTATGGATTCGCCGGTGTGGAACAGCTGGAGTGGCTGGGATTGGACCTGGAGCGGGCCGGGCGTGTCCTAAAAGAATACGGCGTGACGAGTACGGCGCTGATCATACAGAGCGAATCTCCCGAAGTGGCCAAATATCTGCCCTGGACCCATGGCATGGTGTGGGAAGATTCCAGACAGCCTTTTATCGAAGCCCTGAAGGAGACGATCCGGGCCGCAAAAGTCATGGGAGTGCCCAATATCATAGCTACGACGGGCAACGAGCGGACCGATGTCTGCAGAGAAAAACAGCATGAAATTGTGGTGGAGACCTTAAAGCAGATGGCGCCCTATGCGAATGAGGCGGGAGTCATGATTGTATTGGAGCCGCTGAATGTGCTGGTCAACCATCCGGGACATTTTCTGGTGACAAGCAAAGAGGGATTCGAGATGATTCGGGAAGTGGACAGCCCGTCGTGCAGACTGCTGTTTGATATCTATCATCAGCAGGTTTCCGAGGGAAATCTGATTGCCAATATCCGGGAAGGAATCGACCTCATCGGCCATTTTCATATTGCGGATAATCCGGGACGCATGGAGCCGGGAACGGGAGAAATCAATTATGAAAAGGTATTCCAGGCGATTCAGGAGACGGGATATTCCAGATGGCTGGCATTTGAATGCGGCCGGACGCTGGAGGCCGGAGCCCTTTGTGAAAAAATGCAGAAACTGATCCAGCCATTTCAGTGATTGACAATTCGTATTTTGTGCATAGAGAATACCGAACCACGGGGTCTGCCGGGATGGGGCAGAAAAACCGCTTGGTAAGATATTTGAAATACGAAGTTGGATTACGGCAGTATCGGAACCTGCCCTCTGTCCAGTCGGCTGTATTTCGGAGGCAGACGAAACGGATGCCTTGTAATATTACTACCAGGAGGAAACAATAGTATGATCGAAGTCGAGCATCTGACCAAAACATTTCGGGTCGCAAAACGGGGCGCTGGTTTCAAGTCAGCATTCAAAGCCCTATGGAACAAGCAGTATGAAGAAATCAAAGCATTGAATGATATCACCTTTACCATCGGGGACGGAGAGATGGTGGGGTATATCGGGCCGAACGGTGCGGGAAAAAGCAGCACCATCAAAGTTTTAAGCGGGATTTTGACACCGGATCAAGGCATGTGCAGGGTCAACGGGAGAATCCCGTGGAAGGAGAGAAAGGAGCATGTCAGGCATATCGGGGTTGTCTTCGGACAGCGTTCCCAGCTGTGGTGGGATGTGCCGGTCATCGATTCCTTTTATCTGCTGAAGGATATTTACGATGTGCCGAAGGAACAATTTCAGAGGACCTGTGAAGAATTGACGGAATTGCTGTCCCTGGGGGAAATTTTAAAGACGCCTGCCAGGCAGCTTTCCCTGGGGCAGCGGATGCGCTGTGAAATCGCTGCCTCCCTTCTGCATCAGCCGGAGATTTTGTTTCTGGACGAACCCACCATCGGTTTGGATGCGGTGTCCAAATTGGCGGTGCGGGGATTTATCCGAAAATTAAACGAGGAGCATCAAACGACGGTGATTCTGACCACCCACGATATGCAGGATATTGAAGCACTGGCCAGCCGCATTATATTGATCGGAAAAGGCAGGGTTCTGATGGACGGGACGCTGTCTGATATGCGCGGCTGTGTGGAGAATCCGGAAGCGAGCCTGGATGAGATTGTGGCCTCTCTGTATCGCTCTTATGAGATTTAGGAGGTGCGGCATGAAGAAATATCTGGCTTTTTTTCGGATGCGTTTTATCAATGGACTCCAATACCGGACAGCGGCCTGGGCGGGAGTGGCGACTCAGTTCGCCTGGGGATTTATGGAGATTTTGATGTTCGATGCCTTTTACCGGGCGGATCCGGCCAGCTTTCCCATGGATCAGCAGGCGCTTTCCTCTTATGTCTGGCTGCAGCAGGCATTCCTGGCCCTGTTTGCCAGCTGGCAGTGGGAGGGAGAGCTGTTTGACAGCATTACCAGCGGGAATGTGGCTTATGAACTTTGCAGACCCATCAGCATCTACAATATGTGGTTTGCCAGGAGTATGGCCCATCGGCTTTCCAGAGCGGTGCTTCGCTGTTTTCCCATCCTGATCGTGGCCGCTTTTCTGCCGTCTCCCTACGGAGTCGGGCTTCCTAAGGACGCGGTGGCAGCGCTTTGCTTTGCTGTGGCCATGGTGCTGGGACTTTTGCTGGTTTGTGCCTTTGGGATGCTGGTGTATATGAGCGCATTCTATACCATATCCCCTGCGGGAATCCGCATGGTGGCAAGCAATTTATCAGAGTTTTTATGCGGATCGATTATCCCGCTTCCCTTTCTGCCCGATGCGGCGCAGACGGTCCTTTCCCTGCTTCCATTTGCTTCCATGAACAATGCGCCTCTTCGCATCTATGGAGGGGACATCGTCGGCAGCGATGCCTTTCGGACCATCGGCCTGCAGCTGATCTGGATCGTGATCTTTGTGGCTGTGGGTAAGTGGATGGAGCAGAACATAAAGAAAAAAATTGTGGTCCAGGGCGGATGAAGGAATCCGGCTGTGAAAAGCCGCATTGGTAAGGACATGGGAGGAGATTATGAAATTATATTGGAAACATGTGCAGATTCATCTTCACAGCATGATGCAGTACAAAACCTCGTTTTTTATGACTGTGATCGGACAGTTTCTCGCTTCGTTTAATATTTTTCTGGGAATGTTTTTCATGTTTCAGCGCTTCCATCAGGTGGATGGCTATACCTATGGCCAGTGCCTGTTGTGCTTTGCTGTCACATTGACATCCTTCACTTTGGCGGAAGTGTTTTTTCGGGGATTTGACATGTTCGCCGTCAGCATCGCAAACGGGGAGTTTGACCGAATCATGGTGCGCCCCAAAGGGCTGATTTTCCAGGTAGTCTGCAAAAAAGTGGAGCTGACCCGGGTCGGCAGACTTCTGCAGGCCATCGTGATCTTTTGCTACGCCATTCCAAACTGCGGAGTGGAATGGAACGGCCTCAAATGTTTGGGGCTGATTCTCATGCTGATCGGCGGCACGGTGGTATTTGTCTCCTTATTTATCTTACGCGCCGCCATCTGCTTTTTCACCCTGGAAGGGTTGGAAGTCATGAATATATTCACAAACGGGGGGCAGGAATTCGGGCGGTATCCCTTTGGAATCTATGGGAAACGGGTGCTTCTGATCTGTACCTATCTGGTGCCGTATGCGCTGTTTCAGTATTATCCGTTTCTTTATTTAATCGGGCATCGGACAGAGGCTTGGCTTTTGTTTCTGCCTCTGGCAGCCTGCCTGTTTTTCATTCCGTGCGTTCTGTGCTGGAGACTGGGCGTGCGCCATTATAAATCGACAGGGTCCTGATGGCCGTCCGGATCTCTGTTTTGTTCACAATTTATTTACTCATGCGTTTGTCCGGAATTCTTGGCGGTTTTAGTTGCTCAATCCGCCTTCCGGTGTTATACTGGAAGATAATTGGAGGATGCCGGAAAGGTCCCGGAAGGATCCGGAAAAACGTGCGGCCTGCATCCCCAAAAGGTGTAGCAATGGTAGAGAGAATTCGCACAGAAATGAGGTAAACTATGATTCGTACATTTCAGACACACAGAATCCGCAGACAGGAAGAATTGAGCAGTGCATTGTGGGAGTTTTCACCCTGTGAGGGAGAGCAGGCGGGAAAAAAAATTTCTGTGGCTGTGCCCAGCGCATGGGAATGTTATCCTGATTTTGAAACATATCGGGGAACTGCGGTTTATACGAGACAATTTTTTGTGGAGAAGGCGGGAAATATCCGCCTGGAGTTTAAGGGCGTGAGCCATACGGCAGATGTTTTTGTGGATGAAAAGCCGGTGGCGCACCATTATAATGCGTTTACCAGCTTTGATACGGTCCTATGGCTGGAGGCCGGGGAACATCACTTATGCGTAAAGGTGGACAATCGCTACAGTGAGGCGTCTGCCCTGCATATTCCCAACGATTACCAGACCTATGGGGGAATTACCCGGGCGGTTGTCATGGAGGAAGTTCCTGATATGTACATCAAATGGGTCCATGCGGTTCCTGTGAAAGAGAATGGACGATGGGGGCTTAAGCTGGAAGCGTGTGTGAAGAATGTGTCCAAGGAGGAAAAATGCGCGGAAGTATGGTTCAGCTTGGAAGGATGTACGACCGTAAAGACAAAGACCGAGTCTGTGAAGCTTTCCGATGAAACGGATACGGCGCAGGAGCAGATTTCCCTTGGAAGTATTTCTCTGTGTGGGGAAGAAGAGGGAAAACTGAAAAAGACGGTCTGGTGTGAAGGCGCCAAAGAATGGTCCATGGAAGAGCCGAATCTGTATCGGATGAATGCGGTTTTGGTTTTAGATGGAATCGCCGCAGACGATTGGATGGAACGCATCGGTATGCGTATCGTGGAGACAGAGGGAAGAAAAATTCTGATCAATGGCAGATCCGTGCTGATCAAGGGATTTTGCCGCCATGAGGATCATCCGCTGTTTGGCTGTGCCCTTCCCTATGAAGCCATCGATTATGATTTGAATGTGATGCAGAATCTGGGAGCAAATTCCGTGCGCACCAGCCATTATCCCAATGATGAAATTTTCCTGGATCTGTGTGATGAGAAGGGAATCCTGGTCTGGGAGGAAAATCATGCCCGCGGCCTTTCGGAAGAGATGATGCGCAATCCGAATTTTGACAAACAGTGTGAGGACTGCAACCGGGAAATGATCACTGCCCATTTCAATCACCCCTGTATTTATATCTGGGGAATTTTGAATGAATGCGCGGATCACACCGAATACGGAAGCAAGTGTTACCAAAGACAGCTGGAACAGATCCGCGCTCTGGATGATTCCAGGCCCAGGACATATGCCTGCTGCCATGTAAAGCAGGAAAAGAGTCTGTTTATGTCGGAGGTATACTCTTATAATATTTATCCGGAATGGTATCTGCCCCGTGAGACGACGGAAATGCTGACCGATATCCACGACTGGGCGGTGGAAACCTTCGGGGAGAAGCCGTTTATCATCTCAGAGATCGGCGCAGGCGCCATCTATGGGTACCGGACTCCGGCCAAGGTGAAATGGTCAGAAGAATATCAGGCGGAGACCCTGAGAAAGCAGATCAACGGCGTGTTAAACAGCGGCTGCTGCAATGGAATTTATATTTGGCAGTATTGTGATGTGCGGGTTTCCGATGAATGGTTTTCCAATCGTCCGCGTACGATGAACAATAAGGGAATCGTGGATGAGTACCGCAGAAGAAAGCTTTCCTATGATGTGGTAAAGGAGCTGTACACCGCGAGGGGAAATTATTGGGATTAAAAATAAAAGGAGAAAAGAAAAAGACATGGATTACCAGGCAATTTGTGCCATGTTGGAAGAACATGGACAGTCTCATTTATTAAAGTATTATGACGAATTAACCGAGGAGCAGAAGCAGTCTTTGCTGGAGCAGATTGCGGACATTGACTGGAAGCTTCTGGATTTGGTTCACAGTCACAAGAGCACCGAAGAAAGCAGGGGACATCTGGAGCCTTTGGGGGCTTTGGAAGTGGATGAAATCGAAAAGAGGCGGGAGGAATTTGAAGCGATCGGAATCCAGGCTTTGAAAGAGCAGAAGGTGGGGGCCGTGCTTCTGGCAGGCGGTCAGGGAACCCGTCTGGGATTCGATAAACCCAAGGGAATGTTCAACGTGGGTGTGACCCGTACCCTGTATATTTTTGAATGCCTGATTCATAACCTGATGGATGTGGTAAAACGGGTGGACACCTGGGTGCCGCTGTATATTATGACAAGTGAAAAAAATCATGAAGATACCACGCGCTTTTTTGAAGAACAGAATTATTTTGGGTATAATAAAGAATATGTACATTTCTTCAAACAGCGCATGGCGCCTTCTGTGGATTATAATGGAAAACTTCTGATGGAAGCCAAGGATCGCCTGTCCCTGTCTCCCAATGGAAACGGAGGATGGTATTCCTCCCTGCGCCGCAGCGGACTGACGGAAGACATGAAGAAAAAAGGCGTGGAGTGGCTGACCGTGTTTGCTGTGGATAATGTACTTCAGCGAATCAATGATCCGGCTTACGTGGGCGCCGTCATCCAGTCCGGCTGTGACTGCGGCGGAAAAGTGGTGAGAAAAGCGGCTCCGGATGAGAGAGTGGGTGTGCTTTGTCTGGAAGATAAGAAACCTTCCATTGTGGAGTACTATGAGATGACCGATGACATGATTCATCTGAGAGACGAAAAGGGAAATCTGCTGTACAATTTTGGCGTAATCTTAAACTACATGTTTAAGGTGGATTGTCTGGAAGCCATTGTCAACAAAGACATGCCGGTTCATATTGTGGAGAAAAAGATCCCATACATTAACGAAGCGGGGGAATTGGTAAAACCGGAAAAACCCAATGGATATAAGTTTGAAGAGCTGGTTTTGGATATGATTCATCTGATGGATTCCTGTCTGCCCTATGAAGTTGTCAGAGAAAAGGAATTTGCGCCGATCAAGAATTCCACCGGTGTGGATTCTGTGGAGTCAGCAAGAAAACTTTTAATAGAGAACGGAGTAGAGATTTGAAACCATGTATCAGATTATAAGTGACGGTTCCTGTGATCTGGGAGCGGAAAACGCAAAAAAATACGGGATTCATGTTGTCCCGTTTTACGTATCCATGGATGGAGAATATTATAAAAAAGAGATTGAGGAAATCGGCGTTATGGACTTTTATCAGCAAATGATTGATTATCCGGAGATGACGCCGAAATCTTCTCTGCCTTCTGTTCAGGATTTTTTAAATGCATTTTTAATCCTGAATTATTCACGACTTTGCCACGAATGTGGCTGAAAGCCACATAGTTACTGTATTTTAACTGAATATTGCTTTTCACCTATCAAGTGAATGAAAAAAGAGCATCCATTTGTGGTAAAATTAAGG
>DVJD01000064.1 GCA_018710785.1 Candidatus Fimimorpha excrementavium | reverse complement strand
ATAGAACTTAGAGCATCTTGGGTTAGATCCGCATTTTTGCGCAGTTCATATAAACGTTCGCCAATCATAACGTATTCCTCCATACTTGATTATCCAGAAACATGAGTGAAATTTCTATTGTCATCCATTATATACAATAAGTAACTATATTTGTACAAAATAGAAGAAATAAACCATCCGATGAAAAAGTAGAAAAAACTGCGATAACGAAAATAACGAGAAAGCTCTACAGTACGAAAGGAGGAAACGATGTATAACTTTGCTGGGCTATTTATCCGGACACTGAAGGAAAATTACAGTGATGAGCAAGTACATCATGCGCTCGAAGTTGTAGATCAGGCATACGTAAAACAGATGGAGGTATTACTTCCAAACAAGGCAATCAGCCACTTGGAGATAGAAAAGGTACCGGAACCTCTGAGACAAATGTTAAAAGATGAAATTATTGCGTTTATGGATGTATTTCGAGAATTCGGCGCCGTAAGGCCGCGTGGAAGTGATCACAAAGAAGTCAAAGATTACAATATAATAAAAGCTTATCAGAAGATGATCCAGACAAATTAAGCAACGATGGAAAAGAGCAGGGACTTTAGCAGAGGACTCCTGCTCTTTGCTATTTCGTAAGAAAATCTGTGTGCATCATTTCTGACAGGCTTTTATTCCCTTCATAATAAGCTAATATTCTTTTTAAAGTGAGCAGCCAAAACTGCTGATCCTGATCAGGGAATTTTTGAAAGCTGCTGATTAATTCGTGAACCATGGTGGGATTCTTTATGGAAGGAAAGAAAAATTCCCAGGGTTCAATGTCGAAGTAATTGCAGATTTCAAAGAATGCTGTCATAGAAGGCAATGTCCTTCCAGACACGATCGATTGAATATATCCTTGACAATGTCCAAGGGCAAGACTTAACTCATATTCTGACATATTGCGCTGAAGACGGAGCTCTGTAATCCGCCTGCGGATGAAGTCAGCCTGGTCGGCCAGTTTTGTATCAGTCATAGTTCCTCCAAATTGTCTTAATACCATCTATTATAAACAATTGCAAATAGCAATAATCGTTTTTAAATATCAATATTCGTTTTAAAATGGAGAAAACTACTTTTTAAAATATTTATTTTAGATTTTGCCTATTTTTATTCTGCCCGCCAAGGATTAGTGCAAAAGTACGCTTCCGATCGGAAGGTATTATGAAAAACTGGAGAGATCGGATTCCACATATTCTGAGAAATCAGGAAAGTCAATGGTTACCTCTTCTCCCGGATTATGATTGGTCATGGTGCAGGTAAGCTCTGTACTCATGTCTCCGGTGGATGAAACGTTTAGCGACATAGGAATATGCAGTGTCTCCTCCGTGATATATCCATCGCTGTTTACTGTGATAGTGCCAGTGACATCCTGGATGGAATATGCGGCTTCTTCACCTAGCTGCGATTGGAGTGAAGAGAGAAGCGTGTTGACGAGCTCTGTCATCTTTGTCCCATCAGCAGTGAAGGAGATGATCTGGCCGGATCCGGAGGCTTCCATGGAAATATCTTTATAGGCGTCTGCAGGAAGAGCAAAGGACTGCGCGTAAGACATGATTTGGTTCTGTGCATTTTCCAGAGGCATTTCCTGCTTCAATTTTTGATCCAGGATATTCAGATACATGCAGCCGTCTTTGTAATACATCTCCATGGGGATTTCCATGCCCATGGCATTGACACTACCCGTCATGGCAAGCTGTGAAGTATCAGCATCGCTGCTGCCAGCGGATTGGCAATCCATATCGACACCGACAGAAACGGATTCGCCTGCCACATTGATATTCATATCCATATTCATGGTGAGATCACGGGATGTCAGCTCACCGGTTTTGGTCTGCGCGTCCTCAAGGACTTTTTTTGGATCGGACTCTTGGGAAGAAGAACATCCGGCCAGGGAAAGAATCATTGTAAAAATAAGAATAAAACAAAAGATACGTCTCAGCTTTTTCATAATAGCCTCCTTAAAAGATGATATGGGTTTTCGCATCAGCCATGGCTGTTTTGCCGAAAAAAAGTGTAAAATGTTAGATTCATTATATGAAAGACCTGTGAAATGTGCAACTAAATTTGGAGAAAAATTGCTGACAGAATAAATACTTATGGTGAGAAAAAATCAGATGAGAAAAAACCAAATAAAAAAACAGGGATGCCGCAGCATCCCCAGATTATGAATGGATTATTCTACAATATGAAGTTTCATAAAGTCTGTTACAGAAGCAATTCTGGAGTTCCCAAGAATGACAAGGGAATCTCCCTTTTTGATAAATGGAAGATGAGCCGTCTTTTCAATACAAGCGTCGATCAGGTCTTCCGCATTGTCCATTGTTTCCATAAAGAACGGCTTAATATTCCATTCCAGATTTAATTGGTACATCACAGACTTGTCATCGGTCATTGCAATGATCGGAGAATCCGGACGTACACTGGAAAGGATTCGGGCACTGTGGCCGGTATGCGTAGCTACAACCATGGCCGATGCCTGCTGGCATTTTGCAGCTGTACAGGAAGCCAGAATAATGGTTCTTCTGGTATTTTCTGAGAAGTTCCAGTCTTTGATGGAAACAGGGCTGTCCTGAATGTATTCTTTATGGCGTTCTGCTTCCTCAGCAATGGCAGACATGGTACGAAGACTTTCCTCCGGATACTGACCGGCAGCCGTTTCGCCGGAGAGCATGATAGCGGTGCTTCCATCGTATACAGCATTGGCAACATCAGAGATCTCAGCACGCGTGGGGCGCGGATTGCTGATCATGGAATCCAGCATCTGTGTTGCAGTGATAACCAGCTTTCCTTCCTTGTTGCATAATTCAATGATCTGTTTCTGAATGGATGGGAGTTTGGTAAATGGAATCTCCACACCCATGTCGCCTCTTGCGACCATGATTCCGTCACTGACTTCCAGAATTTCCCTGAGATTGCGCACACCCTGCATGTTCTCAATCTTGGCGATCAGACGAATCTTGGAGCCGCCGTTTTCAGAGAGAATCTGGCGAACCTGGCGGACATCATCCGCGCAGCGAACAAAAGAAAGCGCCATGAAGTCAACCTTTTGACCGCAGCCGAAAATGATATCGCTTCTGTCTGTTTCGCTGACATACGGCATGTTTATTTCAATACCAGGCAGATTAATACCTTTATGATTGCTTATTTTACCTTCATTTAACACGGTACATACAATATCGGTACCGCGAATTTCCAATACTTCCATGGAAAGTTTTCCATCGTCGATCAGAATGGTGTCTCCGGCCTTCAGATTTTCGTAAAGTGTAGGAAGCGTTGTGGAGACTTTTTCCTGTGTTCCAAGGATTGGTTCTGATACAAATGTAAAGGTGTCTCCTTTTTTCAAATAAACAGAACCGTTTTCAAAGTCACCAATGCGGATTTCCGGTCCTTTTGTATCCAACAGAGTTGCAATAGGGATTCCAAGTTCCTCCCTAACCTTCTTTAACAAGTTGATTTTTCTGGCATGATCCGAATGAGCATCATGTGAAAAATTAAAACGGGCACAGTCCATACCAGCCAGCGCGAGTTTTCGCATGGTTTCCTCGTTGTCAGATGCAGGGCCGATTGTTGCAATAATCTTTGTCTTTCTCATTTATTACCTCCTGATTGGAAGATCCATATCACAATAGAATACAAACATATGGTATCTCGGTCATTCTGACCTCTTTCAGTTTAAAGGTTCGCATTTCGGAAGTCAATAGGTAGATAAGAGAATTTGTTCGCAGATCAATACAAAAAATCATAAAATTGCAACAATGAAGCCGCAAAAAACCACAATTCGTTAAAAGTATGTAAAGGTCTGGTTAAAGTTTTTGAATTACTGATTTACGGGAAGATTCAGATACTCCATGATGCCCAGATAGACGGACCAGGCCACCTTTTTCTGATAATCCTCCTGCTGCAATTTTGCACATTCTTCTGGATTGCTCAAAAAACCACATTCGCAGATAACAGTGGGACATGGCGTATGAATCAAAAGATAGTAATCTTGATTTGCTTTCGCAGTTCTTATTTTTTTCTCTTCCACCGCGTAGGAAAAACTCTTTTGTATGGTTTCTGCCAAAGATTTTCCTTCTTTTGAGGCGGAGTAATAAAATACTTGAGGGCCGGAAACAGAAGAGTCAGGATAGCTGTTTTGATGGATACTGACAACGATGGCCGGATCGGCTTCTTCGATGATGGCTATGCGTGTGCTCATATCGCCCCTTTTTTTATTGGAATCGGTTTCTTTGTATAAAGGAGAGTCATCTTTTCTGGTGAGAACGACGGTTACACCGGATTCTTCCAGATACTCTTTCAGATATTGTGTGATGGACAGGTTGATTTCTTTCTCTAAAGCACCGTCCGCGCCGACTTTTCCCGGGTCTATGTTGCCATGACCAGCGTCCAGAACGACGACAGGGGGATCCGATGCGGGAATGGATGCGGCGTATTCCGCCTGCAGGGCAGCTCCCTGCCTGGAGAGATAAAAAATACTGACAAAAAGTAAAAGTGTCATTACAATATGAAGCCTCTTTTTCATGACAGCCTCCCTGGAGAACGCTTTTATTACCTCATTATATGCAGAGATAATCGGTTTTTTCCTACTTTTTCGTCAAAATCCCACTGGACTTTTTTGCTGTTATACATTACTATAATAAACAATCGCAGTGAAAGCGGGAAGCGCCGCTTGGATTCTTGCACATAAGGAGGAAATCGAATGAAAAAGGTCGCAAAATTTGGAGGAAGTTCATTGGCCAGCGCGCAGCAGTTTAAGAAGGTGGGATCCATCATCGAAGCGGATCCGGCCAGACGATTTGTGGTACCTTCCGCACCGGGAAAGAGATATGGCAGCGACACAAAGGTGACAGATTTATTATATGCCTGCTACGATAGGGCTGCCGAGGGGAAAGATTTTACGGAATTGTTCGACAAAATAAAAGAACGTTATTATGAAATCATAAACGGACTGGGAATCGCGCTGTCTCTGGAGGAAGAATTTACCAACATCAGGGATCAGTTTGAAGCCCAGGCGGGGCGGGACTATGCTGCATCCAGGGGAGAATATTTAAATGGAATTGTGATGGCAGCATTTCTGGGGTTCGATTTTATTGATGCCGCAGAAGTGATCTGCTTCGATGAAAATGGCGAGTTTGACGCGGAAAAGACAGACCGAATGTTAAAGGCAAGGCTGGAGGGGGTAGAACATGCGGTGATCCCTGGATTCTATGGCAGCAAGACGGATGGTTCCATTAAAACATTTTCCAGGGGTGGTTCCGATGTGACAGGTTCCATCGTTGCAAAGGCGATTATGGCAGATGAATATGAAAACTGGACCGATGTATCCGGTTTTCTGGTGGCAGATCCCCGTATCATAAAAGATTCAAAGGTGATTGAGACGATTACATACCGAGAGCTTCGGGAATTATCTTATATGGGGGCCACAGTTCTCCACGAAGAGGCAATTTTCCCGGTGCGCAAAGAAGGCATTCCCATCCATATATTGAATACGAATGCACCGGAGGAGCCGGGGACTCTGATTGTGGAAAGTACCTGCCGCGTACCGAAATACACCATCACTGGGATTGCCGGGAAAAAAGGATTTGCATCCATCAGTATTGATAAAGATATGATGAATTCTGAGATTGGATTTGGAAGGAAAGTTCTGCAGGTATTTGAAGAGAATCAGATCGCGTTTGAACATATGCCGTCCGGTATTGATACCATGACTGTTTTTGTTCATCAGGATGAGTTTGAACAGAAAGAACAGAAGATCATCTCTGGTATCCACAGGGCAGTCCATCCAGATTACATGGAATTGGAGTCGGATCTGGCATTGATCGCCGTTGTGGGCCGAGGGATGCGTGCTACGAGGGGAACAGCAGGAAGAATTTTCTCTGCGCTGGCCCACGCAAGGATCAATGTAAAAATGATCGATCAGGGTTCCAGCGAGCTGAACGTCATCATCGGAGTCAAAAACGATGACTTCGAGGAAGCGATCAAAGCGATCTATGATATTTTTGTAACAACACAGATTTAAAAAGGAAGGGAGGGGTGTCCTTCCTTAAGCGGTGAGATAAAAAAATATGGGAGGAAATGAATATGATAATGAATTTTATCAGGGGATTTTGCATGGCTCTGGCTGACAGTGTTCCCGGAGTCTCTGGCGGAACCATTGCGTTTCTGCTGGGGTTTTATGACCGCTTCATTGGTTCTCTGGATGGGCTGATCAGCCGGGATGGACAGATCAGAAAAAAATCCCTTTTGTTCTTGCTGAAAATCGGAGTTGGCTGGGTTGTGGGGATGTGCCTTTCTGTTCTAATTTTGGCAAGCCTGTTTGAAACATATATTTATGATATTAGTTCTGCGTTTCTGGGACTTATCCTTTTTTCCATCCCGCTGATCATCGCAGAGGAGAAGAAGGTGCTGAAGCATCAGTACAAGAATCTGGTTTTTCTGGTGCTGGGTATTGCAATTGTAGCTCTTGTGACTTATTTTAATCCGGTTTCCGGAAAAGGGGTAGACGTTAATGTTTCCAATCTATCCTTTGGTATGGGCGTTTATGTATTTGTGGCAGGTATGGTAGCGATTGCGGCCATGGTTCTTCCTGGAATATCCGGGTCCACTCTGCTGCTGATTTTTGGTTTGTATGTCCCGATTATTACATCAATCAAAGAATTTTTGCATTTGAACATGCAGTATCTGCCGGTGTTGATTATTTTTGGTCTGGGAGTCATCACGGGTATTATTTCGGTCGTGAAGGTACTGAAGGCCGGATTAGAAAAACATCGTTCTGCCATGGTTTATCTGATTATCGGTATGATGGTGGGATCCTTGTATGCGATTGTCATGGGGCCGACGACATTTTCTGAACCCAAGGCTCCTCTTTCCATATCCACATTCAGCATTCTATTTTTTGTGATCGGCGCAGTACTTGTGCTCGGAATGCAAAAATTGAAGGTGATGGGGGAGAAGGCAGAACAGAAAGAAAAGATGGAAAAATAATGGAAGTCGTCGAAAATGGCGTTGTTTTTGAGTTTTGCAGTGCCTTTTTTTCTCATAGAGTTAGAAAAAAGAAGCAGGCAGAGGCAATGTTATGCAGGAGTGGATTATTAATGTGCTGAATCAATTCGGCTATTTCGGGATTGCAGCGCTGATTGCAATTGAAAATATTTTTCCTCCGATTCCGTCGGAAGTGATTCTGACATTCAGCGGCTTTATGACGACTTACACACAAATGAATGAGTGGATGGTGGTTCTTGCGTCCACACTGGGTTCTTTGATCGGAGCGATTCTTCTCTATGAAGTGGGGAGTCTGGTGAGTCAGGAACGTTTAGCAAAATTACTGCAGGGAAAAACGGGGAAAATTCTTCGGCTGAAGCCGGGGGATGTGTACCGGGCGTCGGACTGGTTTCAAAAAAAAGGATATGCGGCCGTCTTGATCTGTCGGTTTATCCCGATTATAAGAAGCTTAATTTCCATACCGGCGGGAATGGCACGAATGAAGATGACTCCGTTTGTCGTTCTGACTGTAATCGGCAGTGTGATATGGAATACAATCCTTATATGGCTGGGATCCTTTGCGGGGACATCATGGAGGAGTGTGTTGGAAATTTTGGATTCTTATATGCTGGCGATTTTGGTGATCGCTGCTGCTTTGGGCGTGGTGATCGGGATTTTTGCGTATCGGAGAAAGCGGATACAGGGATAAATGGAAAGGGGTTTTTATGAAACTGGATAAAATCCATCATGTGGCAATTATTGCATCGGATTATGAAAAATCGAAGAAGTTTTATACAGAACTTTTGGGTTTTTCTGTTATACGGGAAAATTACAGGAAAGAGCGAGGGGATTACAAGCTGGATTTGAGGCTGGGAGAGTGCGAGCTGGAACTTTTCGGAATTCCGGGCAGTCCAAAACGTCTCAGCTATCCGGAGGCCTGCGGCCTCCGCCATCTGGCATTTGCAGTGGATAATGTGGAAAAAACAGCGAGGGAATTGAATGCGCGGGGAATCGAGACGGAGCCGATCCGTCTGGATACCTTTACAGGAAAGCGGATGACATTTTTTCATGATCCGGACGGCCTTCCGCTGGAGATTCACGAATAGAAAAGACGGCAGAGCGTTAGGGCAAATATGGGTCAGTTATTTGCATTATTGGATAAATGAGTTGATTTTTAATAAAAATGTGGTACATTGTAGATAAGGCGGCGGATAAAACGCATGCATCTGGAATCTTGGTTGAAAGCGCCTGATTTTTTTCGGTAAAGAGGTTGAATTTTTCCGGTAAAAATCGTAAAGTTACAATGAAGTCGTACGATTATGAAATTCAGGAGGACAAAATAATGGCAGTATTAGTTACAGGCGGAGCCGGATTCATCGGCAGCCATACGTGTGTGGAATTATTGAATGCAGGATACGATGTGGTGGTTGTGGATAACCTGTGTAACTCCAGTGAAAAATCTTTGGAACGTGTAAAACAAATCACGGGGAAAGATCTGACATTTTACAAAGCAGATCTGCTGGACCGTGAAGCGGTGAATGAAATTTTTGATAAAGAAACCATTGAGTCTGTCATTCATTTTGCAGGATTAAAGGCAGTCGGTGAATCAGTCCAGAAGCCACTGGAATATTACTATAATAATATCACCGGAACACTGGTACTCTGTGATGTGATGAGAAACCATGGCGTGAAGAAGATCGTGTTCAGCTCTTCTGCCACTGTGTACGGAAATCCGAAGACCGTGCCGATCAAAGAAGATTTCCCTCTTCATGTGACAAATCCATATGGCCGTACGAAGCTGATGCTGGAAGAGATTTTCCGTGATCTGGCTGTGTCCGATCCGGAATGGGATATTATCCTGCTTCGCTACTTCAATCCAATCGGCGCCCATAAGAGCGGCCTGATCGGAGAAGATCCCAAGGGAATCCCGAACAATCTGCTTCCATACATAACACAGGTGGCCGTAGGAAAGCTGGAGAAACTGGGGGTCTTCGGAAATGATTATGACACCCACGACGGTACAGGCGTGCGTGATTATATCCATGTGGTTGACCTGGCATTGGGCCATGTAAAAGCCATTGAAAAGATTAAGAATAAGACAGGAGTGCTGGTATACAATCTGGGAACCGGCGTAGGATACAGCGTGCTGGATGTGGTCAAGAGCTTTGAAAAAGCCAGCGGCGTGAAGATTCCATATGAAATCAAGCCGCGCCGCCCGGGTGACATTGCGACCTGTTATGCGGATCCGACTCTGGCCAAGGAAGAATTGGGCTGGACGGCACAGAGGGGAATTGAGGAAATGTGTGAAGATTCCTGGAGATGGCAGAAGAACAATCCGAACGGATATGAAGACTAAAGGATGGAGGATCTTATGGGAAAATACTGTATAGGGGTGGATGTCGGAGGAACCAGCATTAAGATGGGCCTGTTTACCACAGAAGGAGAACTTCTGGAAAAATGGGAAATTCCTACAAGAAAAGAGAATAACGGTTCCGGAATCATACAGGATGTGGCTGATTCCATCCGGGAGAAAATGAAAGAAAAAAATATGGACAAGTCTGACCTGGCTGGCATTGGAATGGGGGTTCCGGGACCTACCATGGCAGACGGCCATGTGATTAAGTGTGTAAATTTGGGATGGTCAGAATGCGATCCGGCCGAAGAATTGGGACAGCTGCTGGGGGTGTCGGTAAAAATCGGAAATGATGCCAATGTGGCGGCCCTTGGTGAAAAATGGAAAGGCGGCGGAAAAGGCCATGATGATGTGGTAATGCTGACTCTGGGAACCGGAGTAGGCGGCGGCGTCATCCTCGGAGGCCGTATGGTGGCCGGAAAGCGCGGAGTAGGCGGCGAGCTGGGTCATATCACGGTCAATCCAAAGGAAACCGAATTTTGCAACTGCGGAAACCGCGGCTGCCTGGAACAGTACGCATCTGCCACAGGGGTCGTCCGTGTGGCAAAAAAATTGATGGAAGAAAGCACGGAGGAAACCAGTCTGTCGAAGCTGTCGGAAATTACGGCAAAAGATGTCTTTGATTTGGCCAAGGCAGGCGACCTGGTGGCAGAGCAGGCGGTGGAGGTTCTGGGAGAGTATCTGGGACTTGTCATAGCCAATGTGACGCTTACGGTAGATCCCGATGTCTACGTAATCGGAGGCGGAGTATCCAAGGCGGGAGAAATTCTGATCCGTGTGATTGAAAAATACTATCAGAAGTATTTGTGCATCACCAGTGCCCGGGCCCGGATTGTGCTGGCCGAGCTGGGAAATGAAGCCGGAATTTACGGCGCGGCAAAGCTGGCGCTTCAGGAGTAAGAGGCAGGAGTTTTGCAGAATGTCTTCGAATAACACAGAGGGTGCCGCAGAATTAGCGCCGCACAGAAAAAAATAATCATGATGTATTTTAAACGTCAAGCAGCTGATTAGTTTTCTGTGATGGTGTTAATTTTGCGGCACCCTCGTTTGGGTACTTAAAATATTTTTTACTGTCCATGAAAGAAAGTTTCCGGATTTGGGTATAGTAATTTATACGCAAATATGGTATAAATAAAAGAGATTCACCGAATAAGTCGTGAAAAATACTGGGATTGGAAGGATGAATGTTTATGAGCCAAGCAAAGGTTGATAAGTATAAAGAGTATAAAAAGAATCGAAGAGAGATCTTAGCAAAAGAGAAGAAGAAGAAAAAAATGGAAAAAATTGCCGGATGGGCGATTTTGGTTGTGATTGTGGCAGCTCTTGGCACAGCAGTAGGTGTGACGATTTATAATCAGCATCAGGCAAACCTGGCTGCGCTTCCAAACTATACGGTGTCTGAAAAAGTGGTGGCTGACATGGCGGGTATTTTGGAAGAGACTGCAGAAGCAGACGAAGCAGAAACAGAGGCAGAATAATACCCCGTAATGATTCGGAAACCAAAATATTGGAGCCCAAGATATTGGAAGTCCAGCGTTACGGAAGCCAAATGTTTTGGAAGAACGTTCTGAAACATTTGGCTAAATTTTTACAGGAACGGGGTAGTTCATGAAAAAAGATAATAGAATCCTTGTAACAGGCCATAAAAATCCGGATACCGATTCCATCTGTTCGGCCATCGCATATGCCAGACTGAAAAATAAAATATCGGAAGATACCCATATCCCCTGCCGTGCGGGCAGAGTCAATGAAGAGACGCAATATGTGCTGAATTACTATCAGGTGGAGGTACCGGAACTCATAGAAGATGTGCGGACGCAGATTCGCGATATTGAGATCCGGCAGACAGCCGGAGTGAAACGGGATATTTCTTTGAAAAAAGCATGGATGCTGATGAAAGAAGAAGGGGTGGTGACACTTCCCATTACAAGAAATGGCAGGCTGGAAGGTCTGATTACGATTGCAGATATCACCAAAACCTATATGGATGCTTATGATAGCGCGATCCTTTCATCTGCCCATACCAGAGTAAAAAATATTGTGGAAACCTTGGATGCCGCGCTGGTGGTCGGGGATTCTAAAACGTATTATACCAAAGGAAAGGTACTTGTGGCTGCGGCGAATCCGGATTTGATGGAAAGCTATATCAAGCCAGGGGATCTGGTCCTTCTCGGAAACCGCTATGAGTCCCAGCTTTGTGCCATTGAGATGGCTGCGGCATGTATCATTGTCTGTGAAGGAGCGCCGGTATCGCTTACCATCCGCAGACTGGCGGAAGAACGGGGCTGTACCGTGATTTCCACACCCTATGACACCTTTACTGCCTCTCGTCTGATTAACCAAAGTATGCCAGTCAGCTATTTTATGAAACGGGATCATTTGATCACGTTTAACACAGATGATTTTATTGATGATATTCGGGATACCATGGCAAGGGTGCGTCACCGTGATTTTCCGATTCTGGACGGGGAAGGCCGCTATATCGGTATGATTTCCCGGCGTAATCTTCTGGGGGCCAGAAAGAAACAGGTGATTATGGTGGATCACAACGAGCGCACCCAAGCGGTCAATGGAATTGAAAGTGCAGAAATTCTGGAAATCATTGATCACCACAGACTGGGAACCATAGAGACCATGGCTCCTGTATTTTTTCGGAATCAGCCGCTGGGGTGCACAGCAACCATTGTGTACCAGATGTATGAAGAGGCGGGGGTGGAGATCGATGAACAGACGGCAGGGCTTTTGTGCAGTGCCATTATCTCGGATACCTTACTGTTTCGTTCTCCCACATGTACTGTGGTGGACAAGATGACGGCTCAGAAATTGGCGGCGATTGCCAAGATCGATATGGAAGCTTTTGCAAAGGATATGTTTGCCGCTGGCAGCAATCTGGCCGGTAAAACGGAAGAACAGATTTTTTATCAGGATTTTAAAGAATTTTCCATGGAAGGCCGGGCGATTGGCGTCGGCCAGATCAGCTCCATGAATTCAGAAGAATTGGACACCATCGAAAAAAGGCTGGAAGGATATCTGGAAAAGGTGCAGCTTGGCCGCGGGCTGGACATGGTGTTCTTCATGCTTACGAATATATTGGAAGAATCGACGCGCCTTTTATACTGTGGCGACGGCGCGGCAAAACTGGTGGAGAGTTCCTTTGAGGTTACGGTGGGGAAGGCACCGGCTAACCTCCCGGGAGTGGTATCCAGAAAGAAACAGCTGATTCCGGCGCTGATCAATGGGCTGGAAAGCGACAGCGGAGGAAGATAATGGCAAAACAGATGTGGAAACCAGGAAATATGATATATCCGGTTCCGGCGGTGATGGTCACCGTGGCGGATAAGGAAAAGCGGCCCAATATCATCACGGTGGCCTGGACGGGAACGGCATGTACGAATCCGCCCATGGCATATATTTCGGTGCGGAAAGAGCGATATTCCCATGGCATATTGATGGAGACGGGAGAGTTTGTCATCAATCTGACGACAGAGGACCTGGTTTTTGCGACGGATTACTGCGGGGTGCGTTCCGGGCGCGATGTGGATAAATTTAAGGAAATGAAATTAACGCCCATTCCGGCTCATACAGTTTCTGCGCCTATGATTGCCGAAAGTCCGGTCAACATTGAGTGTAAGGTGAAACAGGTGTTGGAACTGGGATCTCATGATATGTTTCTTGCGGAAGTTACAGCGGTTCATGCCGAAGAGCGCCATATGGATGAGCGGGGGCGATTCGACTTGAGAAAAGCAAATCCCATTGTGTATTCCCATGGAGAATACTTTGGTATGGGAAAATCCATTGGAACATTTGGCTATAGCGTGAGAAAAAAGGCAAAAAAGAAACCGGTAAAAGGGAAATAGAGAAAGAGAATACAGAAAAATGAATATTACATTGATTGGAATGCCCGCATCAGGGAAAAGTACGGTGGGTGTGCTCTTGGCAAAACGTCTGGGGCTGTCATTTATTGACACGGATATTTTGATCCAGGAACAGGAAAAATGTCTGCTGAAGGATATCATCGCAAAAGAGGGATTGGAAGGTTTTATGAAGGTGGAAAACCAGGTGAATCGGGATGTCCAGGCAAAAAATGCTGTCATCGCTCCGGGGGGCAGTGTGGTTTATGGTCAGGAGGCCATGGAGCATTTAAAAGCGATCAGTACGGTAGTCTATCTGAAACTGAATTTTGAAGAGCTGGAAAAACGTTTGGGGAATCTGAAAGATCGTGGAGTGGTTTTGAAGGATGGTATGACGCTTCGGGATTTGTATGCTGAAAGGGTTCCTCTGTACGAGAAATATGCGGATATCATCGTGGATGAGGAAGGAAAAGATGCCGGTGCCATTGTGGATTTCCTGAGAGAAATTTTTGAGAGGAAAAATGACGGCTGAGTCTGAAAAGGCCAGCCGCTCATGTCCCAAGGACAAAAGGGTTTACAAAAAATGAATTTGTGATATAATGTACGCGACCACAAAGAATCAAAGGAGCACAGTCATACGGTCATGGATATGTGTGAATCAGGGTCGAAGGGAACGTCAGATTTCCAGAAGATATATGGCAAAAGACAGGAAGAGAAAAACCTGCTGATTGGTAAAACATGTATCTTGTGGAAATCTGTCGCTAGTTGAAAAGTTGGAATATTGCTGCAGGACAGCAGAACTCTGAGCTATGAAAAATCATAAAAAAATACGGATTTATCCGTATGAAGAATGGAGTCGGCGCATATGTGCCGATGAAAGAAAGGCATGGTTATCAGAATGGAACAATATATCATAAAAGGCGGCAATCCGTTGGTTGGAGAAGTCGCAATCGGCGGAGCAAAAAATGCTGCTCTGGGAATTTTGGCAGCGGCGATCATGGCAGATGAGAGCGTTACGATCCACAATCTGCCGGATGTGAAAGATATCAATGTACTCTTGGAAGCCATTGCAGGTTCCGGTGCCATTGTGGATAGGAAGAGTCGGCATACGGTGCTGATTAATGGTTCCACCATCCATAATATGACGGTGGACAACAGCTACATAAAGAAGATGAGGGCATCCTATTACCTTCTGGGCGCGATGCTTGGCAAATATCATCATGCAGAAGTCTCCCTGCCGGGGGGATGCAATATCGGAAGCCGTCCGATTGATCAGCATCTGAAGGGATTTCGGGCTCTCGGAGCGGTGGCCGTGGTGAGAAACGGGATGATCGTCGTCAATACGGACCGTCTGGCGGGAGCGCATATTTATTTTGATATGGTTTCTGTCGGCGCGACCATCAATGTCATGCTGGCGGCGACGCTGGCGGAGGGAAAGACCGTTTTGGAGAACTGTGCCAAGGAACCCCATGTGGTGGACGTGGCCAATCTGTTAAACACCATGGGAGCCAGAATCAAGGGGGCCGGTACGGATGTAATCCGCATAGAGGGAGTGGAAAAGCTCCATGGCGGAGAGTATTCGGTGATCCCGGATCAGATTGAAGCGGGGACATTTATGTTTGCGGCCGCGGCCACAAGGGGAGATGTGACAGTAAAAAATGTCATCCCCAAACATTTGGAATGTCTGACATCCAAGCTTCGGGAGATCGGATGTGAAGTATCTGAGTTTGACGACGCAGTCCGCGTAGTCAGCAAAGGCCGTTTGTCCCACTCCACGATTAAGACGCTGCCATATCCGGGATTTCCCACGGACATGCAGCCGCAGATGGCGGTGCTGCTGGCGTTATCCGAGGGAACGAGTACGATTACAGAGAGTATCTTCGAGAACCGCTTTAAGTATGTGGATGAGTTAAACCGCATGGGAAGCGATATCAAGGTGGAAGGAAATACGGCCATCATCAATGGAATTCCGGCGCTCATGGGCGCACAGGTGACCGCGCCTGATCTGCGTGCCGGCGCCGCTCTTGTCATAGCCGGACTGGCGGCCGAAGGCATTACGACGGTGGAGGATATCGTTTATATTCTGCGCGGATATGAAGATTTTTCCGCAAAGCTGAGAGGGCTGGGCGGCATGATCGATGTGGTGGAGACCGACAGAGACATTCAGAAATTTAAAATGAGTGTGGTCGGTTAAAAAGTTGTTGCAAAAATAGGAAGATTCGGTTATAATCAGATCGAGTCATGTAACTGAAAACTGAAAAAAGCAATTTCTCTTATTTGGAGTGATGGAGATACATAGGATCGATGAAGTCACGGCAACCCCTTTTAAGGAAGGTGCCAACCTGAGCGAGCAATCGAACAATAAGAGGTGGAATCAAATATATGAAAAGTCTGCCTCCCACGGCAGGCTTTTTTGTATCCCGGGAAATTCGTTTGCATTTCCCGGGAGAGTGCCAAAAGGCGGAATGTCATATGCCGCCCCACTGGTAAATAAATGCCCGCAGAACAAGAAATTGCAGGGGAATCTGCGTCCGTGCCGCGCCCGCAGATTCTGTCACGACAAAGCGGCGCAGAAAAGAGGAAAAATGGAAAAATTTTTATTTACTTCGGAATCGGTGACGGAAGGTCATCCGGATAAAATGTGCGATCAGATTTCAGACGCCATCCTGGACGAGCTGTTAAAGCAGGATCCCATGAGCCGTGTGGCATGTGAGACATGTACGACCACTGGCCTTGTCATGGTCATGGGCGAGATCACCACAAAGGCATACGTGGATATCCAGAAAATTGTCCGTGATACGGTGGCGGAGATCGGTTACACCAGAGCTAAGTTCGGATTTGACGCTGCCACCTGCGGAGTCCTGACGGCCATCGACGAGCAGTCTCCGGATATCGCCATGGGCGTGGACAAGGCCCTGGAAGTAAAGGAAAACAAAATGAGCGAAGAAGAGCTGGACGGAATCGGTGCCGGGGATCAGGGTATGATGTTCGGATATGCGTCCAATGAGACGGCGGAATACATGCCGTATCCCATCGCTTTGGCACATAAGCTGGCCCGTCAGCTGACAAAGGTGAGAAAGGACGGAACCCTTTCCTATCTGCGTCCGGACGGCAAAACCCAGGTGACAGTGGAATACGATGAAAATCATCATCCGATCCGCCTGGATGCAGTGGTGCTTTCCACGCAGCACGATGAAAATGTGACTCAGGAACAGATTCATAAAGATATCAAAACCTATGTTTTCGATCCGATTCTTCCAAAAGAAATGGTGGATGAAGACACGAAATTTTATATTAATCCCACCGGCCGCTTTGTCATCGGCGGACCTCACGGGGACAGCGGATTGACGGGAAGAAAAATCATCGTGGATACCTACGGCGGTATGGCGCGCCATGGCGGCGGCGCATTTTCCGGAAAGGACTGCACAAAAGTGGACCGTTCCGCAGCGTATGCTGCCCGCTATGTGGCAAAGAACATCGTGGCAGCCGGTATGGCAGACCGCTGTGAGATACAGCTGTCCTATGCCATCGGTGTGGCTCATCCCACATCCATCATGGTGGATACGTTCGGAACCGGAAAACTTTCCGATGAGCGTTTGGTGGAGATCATCCGCGAGAACTTTGATTTAAGACCAGCCGGTATCATTAAGATGCTGGATCTGCGCAGACCGATTTACAAGCAGACAGCAGCCTATGGTCATTTCGGAAGAGATGATCTGGATTTGCCGTGGGAAAAACTGGATAAAGTCGATATTTTGAAGAAGTATCTGTAAGAAAGAGGATGCCCCAAGGATCCAAACCATGACAACTCCCCATCCGTTGCGCGGTCTTCAGACCGTGCAGGGAAAGGGAGCCGATGGCCGGTCTCTGGGGCTTCTCTTTCTCTATCCGATGGGGAATCGGTGAAGGAAAGCTGGAATGGGAGACCGTGATGTTGGATATTGTGATGGAAGATGAAGCGGTGATTGTAGTGAGAAAACCGGCCGGAGTGGAATCCCAGGGAGGACGGGGATTTTCTATGGATCTGGAAAGTGAAATCCGCAATTATCTTTATAGAAAATCCGGCGGCAGGACGAGCTATGTCGGGGTGATTCACCGGCTGGACAGACCCGTCTGCGGCGTGATGGTTTATGCGAAGACGAAGCAGGCGGCTGCCGATTTGAGCCGACAGGTTCAAAATGGAACGATGAAAAAGAGGTATTATGCCATCCTTTGCGGCAGAATGCATCCGGAGAAGGGAACGCTGGAGGACTATCTGGTGAAGGATGGGAGGACGAATCTGTCCCGGGTGGCAGACAAAACGGAAAAGGGTGCCAAAAAAGCGGTGCTGCATTATGAAACCGTGGATTTTTCCGTGTTTCATGGCCTGGATGGGCTTCTGTCAGCGGCAGGCGGGGAGGAAGGGGAGCGATCCATGGTGGAGATTGAACTGATCACGGGACGTCACCATCAGATACGGGTGCAGTTTTCCCATGCAGGGTGCCCGCTTTTATGGGATACGCGGTATAATCCTGATTTTGCGGGAAAAAGGGGAGGACCGATGATTGGCCTTTGCGCCCACTCCCTCTCCTTTGTTCATCCGGTTACGGGGAGAAGGCAGACATTTACCTGGGAGTAAAAAAAGGAGGTTGGCAAATGAACATTACAACGATGATGCGGGGATTACAGAATGGGGAGGGAAAACCTCTCCTGCTGGCGGATGAGGGAAAACTGGAGCAGATTCGAAATCATCCGTTTTATGCGCCCCATGTGAAGACATGCCGGGAGAAGGCAGAGCGTTTTTCAAAGCAGGACATCAGAAGCATTAAATACTCATATTTTAAGCTGTTCGATGAGACAGGAGACCGGACGGAATTTCAAAGAATCTATATGGAGCACAGAGAAATGCTGATCGCCTTTGCCATGGCGTGCCTGATTGATGGGACCCATGCGGCGGATCTGGAGGATATCATCTGGGCCATCTGCGATGAGTATTCCTGGTGTCTGACGGCCCATTTCCAGTATGGCGGGACGAAGGTGGTGGAGACCTTAAATGATCCCCCCAGGGGAGATGGAAAGATGCGGCCCTATTACCGGAAGCAGGAGACGATGATCGATTTATGCGCGGCTGCCACGGCTTCCATTTTGGCAGAGGTTACGGCCATGTTTGAAGATAAACTGGCTCCCATCGTGGTATACCGGGCCAGGACACTCATAAGAGAACGGGTATTGGAGCCGTTTATGCAGATTAATACGCCGTTTTTCTGGGAGACGGCCGAGTTCAACTGGTCGGCGGTTTGTGCCGGAAATATCGGTATCGCAGCCATTTATATGATCGATGACAGCCGTATGCTGGCGCCGATTTTAAGCCGTGTGACCGATGCCATGGATTGCTTCCTGACAGGATTCGGAGAAGACGGCGTGTGTCAGGAGGGCCTGGGATACTGGGACTACGGATTCGGCAATTTCATTTATTTCGCCGATTTGCTTCGCAGAAGAACCGATGGTGCCATTGACTTGTTTGAAAATGACCATGTGAGGAATGTGGCGCTGTTTGAACAGCGTTCCTTTTTAAACGGCGTCAATACCATCAGTTTTTCCGACTGCGCGCCTCAGGTGCAGTATGAGTATGCCATCGCCTATTATCTGAAGAAACAGTATCCGGAAGTGGAGATCCCGCCTCTGGCGTGCGCAAAACCCATGATGGGAAATACGGAGTATTGGACCACTGTGGTACGCAGCTTCCTCTGGAGTGATCCCGAGGAGCCCATCCGTCCATTTTCTGACCAGGATTTGTATCTGCCGGATGCCCAGTGGGTGATCAGCCGCAAAACCATGGGCGGCCATACCGCCGCCTTTGCCGCGAAGGGCGGCCATAATGACGAGCCCCATAATCATAATGATCTGGGAAGCTTCCTGTTTGATGTGGATGAAGAGGTGTTTTTATGCGATTTGGGCGGCGGTCTGTATACGAAGCAGTATTTTGGCGACGAGCGCTATCAGATGCTGGTCAATGGCTCCCAGGGCCATTCGGTGCCCATCGTGGACGGTATATTCCAAAAAGAGGGCAGACAGTCCTGTGCCGAAAAGGTGGACGCGGTCATCGGAGAGGATGCGGTCACATTTTCCGCTGACATCGCCAAGGCGTATCCCGGCAGCGGACTGAAATCCCTCTTAAGAAAACTGACGTTTGCAAAGAAAGAGAATCCGTCCCTGCTGATTCAGGATACCGCCGTATTTGCGGATGCCGTCCGTCCGCTTACCGAGCGGCTGATCACGAAATTTCCGGTAACGGTGGAGAAGAACCAGGCGGTGATCCGCGGAAATAAGGGAGAACTCGTCCTGACAGGAAGCAAGGGGACCTTTTTTGTATCCCAAACCAGCTATAAGAGAAAAGCGGATGAACCGGATGTGGAAGTATATCTCTTGGATCTGATTTTGAATCCGAATGAGCCCGGCCAGACGGGCGGGGACGATACAGACGGCAGAACGCGGGAGGTTTCCATCTGCGCATCATATCGCCAGCGGAAAAACGATTCTCAGTAAAATACGCCAAAAAGGAAATGATTTCCACTGCCGCCATGCGCATATTTTTTCCCTTTTGAATCATACTAGTTCTTGTACAAAACAGAAAAGAACAGAAGGGACGAAAGATGGCTCATGAGCAGAAAACAAAAGAGAGCAATAACCATCATTGGAATAACCGGGGCAGTCTATTTGACCTTCAGGTACCTGCTGCCCCTCGTTATTCCTTTTTTCATTGCCTTTCTTCTGGCACAGGCTGTGTGGCCGGCTGTCCGCTTTTTCAATAATCGGCTCCGAATACCGAAAACATGGGCGGCGAGTCTGATGCTGCTTCTGTACTTCGGCGGATTTTTGTGGATATTGTGGATAATTGGTGGAAAACTGGTGGAACAGTTGGATTTTTTTGTGGATAAGATACCGGAATACGTGGATAAGGCATGCGGGTATCTGAATGGGATTTGTCGGCAGCTGGAGCATCTCCTGCATCTGGAGAGCGGCAGTGTCATGGGACAGCTTCGGATCATGACGGAAGGGGCAGAGGACAATATGATCTCATTTGTCATGCCCTATGTGATGACGAACTCCATCCCGGTGGTAAAGTGGCTGGCGGAACTGTTTACCGTCAGCACAGTGGCGGTGATTTCGGCTGTTCTGATCATCGGGGAGAGGGATTCCATCCGAAAATGGAGGGAAGAATCCATGTTTCGCCGGGAAATCACCCTGATCGGCAGGCGTATGGGAAATGTATGCGGCGCCTATCTGAAGGTGGAAGGAATCATCATGCTCATGACGACAGCCATCTGCATGACAGGGCTGACTCTGATGGGGAACACCTATGGAATTTTGTTTGGCGCTTTGATCGGCCTTTTGGACGCGCTTCCGCTGTTCGGGACGGGGACGGTGTTTATCCCATGGATCGCGGCGGAATTGATCCGGGGACAGGTCTGGACAGCCGTTTGGCTGGCGATGTTATATGGCATCTGTTACTTCCTGCGGGAAATCATGGAAGCCAGGCTGCTGGGAGGAAAGATTGGTCTGTCGGCTCTTCAGACCATGGCCGCCATGTATATCGGCTTAAAACTGTTTGGGATTATTGGCCTTTTTCTCGGTCCCATTGGCTGGATTTTGGTAAAAGAGATTGACAAAATCTGCTATTCGTCTTAAAATAAAGCCACATAAACGGCGATGAAAGGGAATAGTACGTAAAACCGGACTGACAGAGAGGATGCGGCGGGTGAGAGGCATCTCAGAGACGGATACGGAACCGGCCCCGGAGCTCTGTATGAAAAATGCAGCGTAGAACCGGCGTTAACGGTGCAATGAGTGAACAGCTTATGGCTGTTAATAAGGGTGGTACCGCCGAAACCTTCGGTCCCTTGCGGGGATCGGAGGCTTTTTTTCTGTCCCCGGAATCAAAATCATGCGGAAAGGAAAAGAAGACATGGCAAAGGAAAAGAAAATGGTGGAAGCAATCACATCCATGGAGCAGGATTTTGCTCAGTGGTATACGGATGTGGTGAAGAAAGCAGAATTGGTGGATTATTCCAGTGTAAAAGGATGTATGGTCATCAAACCCGCAGGGTATGCCATCTGGGAAAATATCCAGAAGAAGCTGGATGCCCGCTTTAAGGAAACCGGAGTGGAAAATGTATATATGCCCATATTCATTCCGGAAAGCCTTCTGCAGAAGGAAAAGGATCATGTGGAGGGATTTGCGCCGGAAGTGGCCTGGGTGACGAAAGGCGGATTAAATGAGCTGACGGAGCCCATGTGTGTGAGACCGACCTCCGAGACCCTGTTTTGCGACTTCTATGCCAGGGATATCCACTCTTACCGTGATCTGCCCAGGGTGTATAATCAGTGGTGTTCCGTTGTGCGCTGGGAGAAGGAAACCAGACCGTTCCTGCGTTCCCGTGAGTTTCTGTGGCAGGAAGGCCACACGGCCCATGCCACGGCCCAGGAGGCAGAGGAACGGACGGTACAGATGTTAAATCTGTATGCGGATTTTTGTGAGGAAGTGCTGGCCATCCCTGTCATTAAGGGGAAAAAGACGGATAAGGAGAAATTTGCCGGTGCAGAGGAGACGTATACCATCGAAGCGCTGATGCATGACGGAAAAGCGCTCCAGTCCGGTACCAGCCATAATTTCGGCGATGGGTTTGCGAAAGCCTTCGGAATCCAGTTTACGGATAAGGATAACACATTAAAATACGTGCATCAGACGTCCTGGGGAATGACGACCCGTCTGATCGGCGCCATCATCATGGTTCACGGAGATGACAGCGGCCTGGTGCTTCCTCCCCGGATTGCTCCGACACAGGTGATGGTGATCCCCATCGCCCAGCATAAGGAAGGCGTTCTTGAGAAAGCAGAAGAGATCAGAAAAGAGCTGGCAAAGACGCTTCGCGTGAAACTGGATGCCTCCGATAAGGGACCGGGATTTAAGTTTGCCGAGCAGGAGATGCGCGGAATCCCCGTCCGTATTGAACTGGGACCAAAGGACATCGAGGCAGGCCATGCGGTGATCGTACGGCGCGACACGAGAGAAAAGATTACCGCGGAATTTGACCAGCTGGCAGAGAAAGTGGCAGAAGTGCTGGATACGATGCAGAAAGAAATGCTGGAACGTGCCAGAGCACACAGAGATGCCCATACCTATGAGGCAGTAACCTACGATGAGTTCAAAGAAACCGTCGCCACCAAGCCGGGATTCATCAAAGCCATGTGGTGCGGGGATGAAGCCTGTGAAAACAAGATCAAAGAAGAGACCACGGCGACGAGCCGCTGTATGCCATGGAAGCAGGAACATTTATCAGATACCTGCGTTTGCTGTGGAAGAAAAGCGAAAGCTATGGTATACTGGGGGAAAGCATACTAAAGAAACAGCGGTAATGGATTGGCAGCAGTCGGCTTGACAGGTTGGATCGTCTTTTGTTACCGGTGATACGAAAGGAGAAATGGATATGAAGTGTCCCAATTGCGGAACTGAGAATGATGAGGATGCCGTATTTTGCAAAAAATGCGGGACCAAGATAGAGACTCAGAGCGACAGCGAAGATATCTCCTGGGTGGATAAGGTGGACTTTACGAAGGGTATAGACTGGGGCGAAACGGATAACCAGCCGGAACAGAAGAAAGAAGAGCAAACGATTGAAGTCGACCTGAGCCAAAAGAAACGCGCCCAGATGTGGGAAGATCTGCAGAGAAAGAAGGCTATGGAAAGGCTGGCAGAAGAGCAGAGCGCAGATAAGGCAGAGAGAAAGAGCAGCGGGCCTGCTGATAAAGAAAAGAAGGCAGAGCCGGAACTGGATGTGATGCCCGGGATGAAGAAGAGGCGCCCGGCAGCTCCTGCACAGCCGCCAAAACCGGAGGAAGAACCCGAAGAACCTCTTTACGATGACGAGGATGATTACGATTTCGACGAATACGATTATCAGGATGAGGAAAAGACAGATGGAGGGAGACCTCCCGTGGGACTTTTTGCAGGGATCATAGGTGTCGTGGCGGCCATCATTGTATTGGCCATCGTATTGTTCAACGTATTCAGCGGCAATGGAGGGGGATATGTGCCTGCCACAAGACCGGCAGCAAATGCTTCTTCGGGTACAGAAGCGGCGACGGAACCTACGCTGGCGTCCACCGCGGAGGCTGTGGAGACGACAGAGGAACGTGCCACAGAACCCCAGGAAGCCACAACCACGGCTCCTGAAACGACGGTGGCGGAAACCACGACGGAAGCAGAGACGACAGAGGAAGAGACCACTGTGGAAGAGACGACGGAGCCGGAAACGACAGAGCCGGAGCCGGAACCGGTGGTTCAGGATGGTCTGACGTATCATTTCCGCGGCGGAGAAGCGTATGTTGGCAAGTATACCGGAGATGCAGCGGAGATTTATGTGGCATCCGAAGTGAACGGATACCCCGTGCGCTACATTGATGCCGATGCGTTCAGCGACTGCTACAGCCTTCAAAGACTGTATATTCCGGAAGGTGTGGTGGAGATCGGAGAAAATGCTCTGTACAACTGTACATCATTGAATCAGATTGTTCTGCCGTCCACTCTGACAGAGATTGGACAGGGGGCATTTGATTATTGTCCGGCATTTACCATCATTGGGCAGGAAGGGACATTTGCGCAGCAGTTTGCGGATCTGTATCATGTTAACTTTGTGTCGGGAAGTGATTTTGAGTAAAACAGCGGCGTCAGCCGCAATAAGCATGCGGTGCGGTTTTGCGAATTTACAAATGGCGCGGAGGAACGGCTGCGATTTTGAGGAATAAATAATTAGAGAAACGCTGTGGAAGATACCGCGGGGGCTGCTGTTTGGGGCGGCGGAGTGGGGGGGCTGCAGCGTTTCTTTTTCCGCAGGGGGAAAACGCTTTTGTGACCCGGACGGCCGAAGGGAGTGAATTGAGGAAGGAGCTTCGGTTTGTGAGTGGATTGGGGATGGCTTTGGTGTTTTGGGGTTGTGAGTGGGGAGGCAGGGGTTGGAGCTTGGAATGAATAGGATAGATAGGAAGGAGAGGTGAAAGGCGATGCGGATTCAGATACCGGGGGATGTGGAAGGGATTATTCGCACGCTGGAAGAGGCGGGATATGAGGCGTATGCGGTGGGCGGGTGTGTTCGGGATACTTTGCTTGGGCGGACGCCGGGGGATTGGGATATTACCACTTCCGCGCTGCCGGATCAGGTGAAGCAGCTGTTTCGCCGTACGGTGGATACGGGGATCGCCCATGGGACGGTGACGGTGCTGGTGAATCGTGTCGGCTATGAGGTGACGACGTTTCGGATTGATGGGGAGTATGAAGATGCCAGACATCCGAAAGAGGTGGTTTTTACACCGAAGCTGTCAGAGGATTTGAAGCGGAGGGATTTTACGATCAATGCCATGGCGTATAATCATCGGACGGGGATTGTGGATCTGTTTAGAGGACGGGAGGATCTGGAAAAGGGCGTGATTCGCTGTGTGGGGGATGCGAAGACGCGGTTTGAAGAAGATGCCCTGCGCATCATGCGGGCAGTTCGGTTTTCGGCCCAGCTGGGATTTGCAATTGAGGATGGGACGAGGCGGGCAGCATCGGCGATGGCGCGGAATCTGGAGCGGGTGAGTCAGGAACGGATTCAGGCGGAGCTGGTAAAACTTTTGGTGTCCGCCCACCCGGAGCGGATGCGGGAACTGTATCAGATGGGAATTACCCGTGTGATCCTTCCGGAGTTTGACGCAGTCATGGGATTGGAACAAAAGAATCCCTATCACTGTTATACGGTGGGAGAACATACCATTCACATGCTGCAGTCCATCCGGGCAGATCAGGTGCTTCGCATAACGGCCCTTCTGCATGACCTCGGAAAAGCGCAGTGCCACACGATCGATGAAGGCGGGGAGGATCATTTTTACGGCCACGCGGAGGCCGGAGCCGTATTGGCAAAAAAGATTCTGCGCCGTCTGAAATTTGACAATGAGACCATCCGGAGGACGGAAAATCTGATCCGTCACCATGCGTATCATTTAAGGCAGGATAAGACCATCGTCCGCCAGGCCATGAATCGGGTGGGGAAAGAGGCCTTTTCCGATCTGCTGGAAGTCATGGAGGCCGATACACTGGCAAAAAGCGCATATACCAGACAGGAACGGCTGGAAGATATCCGTGTCATCCGGAAGATGTATCAGGAGATTCTGGCAGATGGGGAATGTGTGGAACTGCGGGATCTGGCAGTCGGCGGCCAGGATTTGATCCGTGTGGGAATGGAACCGGGAAAGCGGATCGGAGAGCTGCTGAATAAGATGCTTCAGTACGTCATAGAACATCCGGAAAAAAATCAGAAAAAAGTACTGCTGGAATATTTTCTGAAGAAAAATGAATGAGATATGAACGAGATTATTGGAAAAAGGTATTGATTCCTGAATAAAAGTATGATATGAATAAAACACTGGAGCAAAGAACACTTCAGTGTTTTTTCCTGCAGAAACAAGCAATTGTGTGGAAAAGCAGCGCCGTTCCTTTTCCGCCCGGAAGGAAGCCGGATCCGGATGAACACGGATCTTCCCTTCTGTCTCGACGAAAACGGCGCAGAAATGGGGAACTTGTATATGCTTGAAATCAGAAATCTGACAAAGAAGTACGGAAGCAAAAAAGCGGTGGACCAACTGTCCCTGTCCATTCAGCCGGGAGAAATCTATGGATTTATCGGTCATAATGGGGCAGGAAAGACGACGACGATTAAGGCGTGCTGCGGCATCATGGATTTTGACGAGGGAGAGATCCGCATCAATGGCATGTCTGTAAAGGAAAAGCCGCTGGAGTGCAAGAAAAATCTTGCTTACATACCGGACAATCCGGATTTGTATGAGTTTTTGTCCGGAATAAAATACCTGAATTTCATCGCTGATGTTTACGGGGTGTCTTCCCAGGAGAGAAATGAGAAAATCAAAGAATTTGCCGATCTGTTTGAGCTGACCAAGGATCTGGCGCAGCCCATCAGCGCGTACTCCCATGGTATGAAACAGAAATTGGCGATTATCTCAGCGCTGATTCACAGCCCGAAGCTTTTAATCATGGACGAGCCGTTTGTGGGTCTGGATCCCAAAGCCTCTCATATCGTAAAGCAGCTTATGCGCAGACTTTGCGATGAAGGCGGGGCCATCTTCTTTTCCACCCATGTCCTGGAGGTGGCAGAAAAGCTTTGTGATAAAGTGGCGATTATCAAAAGCGGCCGTCTGATTATGGAAGGCACCATGGAAGAGGTGAAGGGAAATACATCTCTGGAAGACGTATTCCTGGAATTGGAGGGGGAAAATGTTTAAATCATTGATTAAAATCCGGTTCATGGCCATGTTTTCCTCCATGTTCCGAAACACAAAAAAAGGAAAACAGTATGGAATCGGAATGAAAATTCTGATGGGGATTTTAATTGTTTATGTCATAGGGGTTTTGGGGATGCTGTTCGGCTCCGTCTTTTTCATGGTGTGTGAACCGTTCAGCGCTCTGGGCATGAATTGGCTGTACTTTGCCCTGGCCGGTATCTTTGCGTTTGCCATCTGCTTTGTGGGAAGTATTTTCATGACACAGAGCCAGTTGTATGAGGCCAAGGACAATGAGATGCTGCTCTCCATGCCGGTGCCGCCGTCCTACATTCTTTTGAGCCGTATGGTGGCCCTGCTGCTGATCAACTATTTGTACGAGCTGGTGGTCATGCTGCCTGCCGGTGTGGTGTATGTCATGCTTCAGCCGATTACCGCGCTGGGCGTCATCGCCTATGCCGTCGCTGTATTGCTGCTGCCGTTTTTGGTGATGACGGTCTCCTGCATCTTCGGATGGCTGGTGGCGCTGGTCAGTTCCAGGATGAGACGCAAGAACCTGATTATTACATTGATTTCCGTGGTATTGTTCTGTGCATACATGGCAGTCTGCACACAGCTGTACTCCTATATGGAGGCTTTGGTGGTAAACGGCGCGCAGATCGGAGAGGCCATTCAGAAGAGCATTTTTCCGGCGTACCATCTGGGAAAAGCCATCGCAGAACCCAATCTTTTAAGCCTTGTCATCTTTATTCTGTGCGCGCTGGTGCCGTTCGCCATTGTATATTTTGTGCTTTCCAAGAACTTTATCCGCATTGCGACGGCCAAAAAAGGCACGGTCCGTGTGGAATATAAGGCGAAGAGACTGAAAGCCAGCGGAGCGGTGAAAGCGCTGACCGTAAAGGATCTTCATCGCCTGGGAGCCAATCCCATGTATATTTTGAATGCCTGTACGGGCTCTCTTTTAATGATCCTGGCCGTGGGCGCGGTGATCTGGAAATATGAGGATGTGGCGCAGGTGATCGAGATGAGCAGAGGCCTGGCGGGAGATGCGGTCAATGAGGTGCTTTGGGCACTGGCGGCTTCCTTATTTGGGGCCTGCTCCATTATGAATATTGTATCTGCTCCCAGCATTTCTCTGGAAGGAAAAAATCTCTGGATTTTAAAGACCCTTCCGGTGCCTTCCGGAAAAATCCTGCTTTCCAAGGTATTGGCCCATGTGATTTCCTGTGCGCCGGTGGGCATTCTCGGCGCCATCGTGTGCCTGTTTATCCTCCCGTTTTCTCTGAACGGGTTTTTGATGGCATTGATTCTGCCCTTTTTGGTGACGGTATGGCAGGGATTTTTCGGAGTGGTCATCAACCTGTTTTTCCCGCGGTTTGACTGGGTGAGCGAGACGGCATGCGTGAAGCAGGGAATGTCTGTCATGCTTACGATGTTTGGCGGCATGGCAATCATCGCCATTCCGATTCTGATCTATGCATTTGCCATCAGGGGAGCCGTGGATCTGGTTCTCTATGTGTGGATCTGTGCAGCCGTCTTTGCCGTGCTCTGTGCGGGCATGTGGCGTTATCTTATGACTGGAGGCAGCAGAAGATTCGAACGGTTATAAGAAAGACAGCAGAATCAGTACAGCTGCTGCCGCTCCATGGATGGGCCAGGTGACATACAGGATGCCGATAAATTCCCGTACAAAAGCACTGGGCCAGTAATACCACTTGGTGGGCGCGCCGATGCCCAGTCCGCTCATACCGGCGCGGCGCGCCCAGAGGGTGGAGCGGAACAGGTGATAATTGGTGGTGGCAAAGATGCAGACGGAATGATGCAGCTGCTTTTTGGCGATGGAAAAAGAAAACTCCATATTCTCTTTTGTATTGCGGGAACGGTCCTCGATCCGAATGTGTTCGGCGGGGACCCCTTTTTGTATCAGATAAGAGCGGATGGCCGCTGCCTCAGAGATGGGTTCATCCGGTCCCCGGCCTCCGGATGGAATCAAAAGCGGAGCCTTTTTCCCCTGCCGGATCTGACGGCGGTACCAGAAAAGCGCCCGATCCGTGCGCTTTTTCAGGATAGGAGTCAAATTCCGGCCGGACAGCGCGCATCCCAGGATAAGGATGCAGTCAGCCTCCACCCGGGGCGGGAAGGCGGCATACCATCCGGAGACCATCAGGACGCCGAAGAAAACGGCATACAGGTAAAACAAAAAAAGAGTCAGAACTCTCCCGCTCCATCCAAACAGCGTCCATTCGCCTGCCTCGGCGAACGCGCTCAAAAAAGCCGATCCAAGCGAAAGAAAAAACAAAACCAAACCAGCCAGAACACCAAAAAAATGACGGGGCCGAAGCGAAAGCGATTCTCTGCGCTGCAAAGCCAAGAGAGAAGCCCCCGAAACCACCAGAAAAAGACCGGCCCCCATATACAAAACCGCCCTTCCCAGAAAAACCATCAAAGGAAATAAACACAAACTGATAAAAAAAGCAGGGCCAAATCCCCGCTTCTTCATCCCAAACGTTATCATTCTCTCTTTTTTCTCAAAATTTTTCTTCACAAACAATCCTCCATCCAACATCCTTTCCACTCAACCCTCTCCCCTGCCAACAAAAGCTGAGCTTTCTAATGCCATATACAGGCAGGTGGTATACAGACCGCAGGGAAGCGCCCCGATGAAAGAGGGGGACTTCCCCGGCGGCCGTCCGAATAACCAATGAGCATCCGCCTCGTTCCTTTACTCCGCTTCCGCAATCTCCCGATACGCCTCCTCATACCCCTCCGGTAGCCTAAGAGTCACAATCCCGTCAGAAACCTCCACAGAGAGCAGCGGATTATCCCCATGCCCAATGCGGACATAGCGGGATGTCATAACCCCAAAATCAAAGTCATACTTCAGATTGTTTGTTTCCCCGCAGATACTGGCCACGGTCGCATCTCCCCTGACAAAAAGAAGATTGACCTGGTCAGAGGAAGAAGGGGAGATCATGCCGTCTTTGGAAGAGACGCCGCTTAAGCGCATCATCTCTTCGATGGAAGTACCGGAAGGAAAACTGTAAAGATAATCCCATTCGAAATCAGCGATCTCATTGAGATGTGTTTCGCCGGATGTGAGCGCTTTTATGGATTCCGCCAGTTTTTTGTTATTTTCGCGTATCTGCGGAGAGGTGCGATTTGTGGCGGTATAAGAAAACATGGGAACCATAAAACACACCAAAATAATAAACAGCAGCAAAAAGCGTTTTTTTGTACTCAGCTTTAAATCTCGTTTTATCATCATCAGAAACCGCCTCTCATGTTAAATTCAATTTTCGGCTCAGGAAAAAGTAGGTCAGAACGTAATACAGCACGGCCTGAGCCAGGGCAAGGAAAAATAAGAAAGCCGACAGAACAGTCAGCCGGGCGGTGGCGTCTCCATGGCTGATCACTTCCGTTCCGATCAGCAGGAATGTACTTCCGAAGGAAGAAACCAGCGAAAATATGATATAAAACGCGATGTAAATGCCCACAGAAGCTAAAATTTTATGGCGCGTAACGACCTGGCCCATGGCCATGGGTGCATAGAAGATCAGCGAATAGGAAAACAGATATACGATCCCGGTCAGAATCAGAAAGACGACCGTATAGCTGAAGTCAATCGGGATACGGGAAGAAAACAAAAGCCCGATCATGCGGAAGGTGACCTGCAGATCGTCCAGGGAAAAAAGGGCGAATATGGAGAAAAATAACAGCACAAAGCTGAGCAGATGCCAGACGGCACAGTTCAGGCACTTGGCCAGCAGATGCGTCCCCGTTTTCACCGGCAGAGTAAAGGTCAGATAGGCCTCTCTGGAAATGCATTTTTTATAAAAATATACAACCAGGAATACCTCGGTCAGCAAAAATACGCCGATTAGGCTGAACAGATAGGAGGAGAGGATCAGTCCCGACAGTGCGTGGAAGACGGTTTCGCTTTCCGGACTGGCAAACAGATACAGTTTAGTGATTAAAACGATGGCCGCAAAGATCAGATACAGAGGAATAAAGTAGCGGGCACAGTTTTTTATGTCATATTTTAAGACTTTTCCTAACATCGAAACACCTCCCGGAATAATTGATCAATGGATTTTCCATCCTTTTTCCGAATTTCATCGGCTTCTTCCTGAAGAAGAATCCGTCCGTTCTGGAGAAAGATAACGTCATTTAAAATGGATTCAATGTCTGCGATCAGGTGGGTGGAAATCAGGATGGAAGCCTGCGGGTCGTAATAATCCAGGATGGTCTTTAAGATGAAGTCCCTGGCGGCCGGGTCCACACCGGCGATGGGCTCATCCAGGATATACAGATCCGCGCGGCGGCTCATGACCATGATGAGCTGAACCTTTTCCAGCGTTCCTTTGGACAGGGGGCGCAGGCGGAAGGAGGGATTCAGACTCAGGGCCTGCAGCATTTCCTCTGCGCGATTTTCATCAAAATCCTCATAAAAGTCGCGGAACAGACGGATGATATCGGAAATCTTTCCGGACATGGGAAGATAGGTGTTGTCCGGAAGATAGGAGACAATCTTTTTCGTCTCAGGTCCTACCGGCATTCCGTCAATGCGAATCTCCCCGCAGGTGGGGGTTAAAAGTCCGTTGATCAATTTAATCAGAGTCGTTTTTCCGCTTCCGTTGGGGCCCAGAAGTCCGGTGATGCGTCCGCGCTTTAAAGAAAAGCTGACATCGGACAGCGCGGTGAAACGGCCAAACTGTTTGGTCAGGTGATGACATTCCAGAATTGGATTCATGGGATATCCTCCTCTCATAATAAGTATATGAATGATGATCGGAAATTTTTCTTTAAATGAAGGAAAGAAAGAATCCTTATCTGGGTAACATTGTAGCAAAGTAACGGGGGAAAATCAAGAAAATAGGGGGGAAAGATTGACAAATAAGGGGGAGACTGCTATGATTTTAAGCAAATAAAGCGTGCTCTGGCGGGACAGAATGGATCCGGCGGGGAGAAAGGGAGAATCGATGTTTAAGATTAATGACAATTATTTGAAGCTTCCGGGCAGTTATCTGTTTTCTATGATAGGAAAGAAAGTGAATGAATTTTCAAAGGCGAATCCGGACAAGAAGATTATCCGTCTCGGAATCGGTGATGTGACACAGCCTTTGGCACCGGCCATCATCGAATCCCTTCATAAGGCAGTGGATGAGATGGCTCACGCAGAGACCTTCCATGGATATGCACCGGATCTGGGCTATGAATTTTTGAGAAGCGCCATCGTGAAGAATGATTACAAAGCCCGCGGTGCCCATGTGGAACTGGATGAAATTTTCATCAGCGACGGAGCCAAGGGAGATTCCGGAAATATTCAGGAGATTTTCAGTGAAAATAATAAGATTGCAGTCTGCGATCCGGTTTATCCGGTTTATGTGGACAGCAACGTGATGGCAGGCAGAACGGGGACATACGATCCGAAGACGGAAACATGGAGCGATGTGATTTATATGCCGTGTACCGAGGAGAACAACTTTGTTCCGCAGCTTCCGAAAGAGACGCCGGATCTGATTTACCTGTGCTTTCCAAACAACCCGACCGGGTCTGCGGTGACCAAAGAGCAGCTTCAGGTATGGGTGGATTATGCCAATCGGGTCGGCGCTGTGATCATCTATGACGCAGCTTATGAGGCCTATATTTCAGAGGAAAACATTCCGCATACGATTTATGAGTGCGAAGGGGCAAGAACCTGTGCCATCGAGCTTCGCAGCTTTTCCAAGAAGGCCGGATTCACCGGAACACGTCTGGGCTTCACCGTCGTTCCCAAGGACTTAAAGTGCGGGGATGTGATGCTGAATACCCTGTGGGCAAGACGCCACGGAACCAAGTATAACGGCGCTCCGTACATCGTACAGCGTGCTGGAGAAGCGGTCTATACACCGGAAGGGGATGCGCAGCTAAAGGAACAGATCGCCTATTATATGAACAATGCAAAGGTCATTATGGACGGTCTGAAGTCGGCCGGTTACAGTGTATCCGGCGGCGTCAATGCGCCCTATATTTGGCTGAAGACACCGGATAAGATGACGAGCTGGGAGTTCTTTGATTATCTGCTGGAAAAGGCCAATGTGGTCGGCACACCGGGATCCGGCTTTGGACCAAGCGGAGAGGGCTACTTCAGACTGACTGCGTTCGGCAGCTATGAGAATACGCTGGAGGCCATTGAGAGAATCAAAAAGATGTGATAATGGACGGTCCGACGGGACAAAGGATTCCATAACAAAAGAGCATAAAAAAAGAGGGTACGGAACCATTCGCATGGTCACAGGACGAATGGTTCCGTACCTTTATTTTATAGGCCGGATTGCGTTCCAGCAGCTTTATTGAAAATTTTTCTTTCATATCCCAGTTCTTCCAGCCAGGCGGCCACGTCCGGAGCCGCGCCTGCCACGGTCTGTTCGCTGACGGTAAAACCGTCCTCAATCACTGTGGCATTTGGTTTCAATTCTTCAATGGTTTGTATGGTGCGGGAGAACCGACTTCCTTTCCTTGATTTCTGATTTTATTCTACTGGTCTTTATCGGCTTACAGAAGTCTCGATTGGTTATGAAGTTTAAATGCAGAGGTTTATACTTGAAAAATGCGGATTTTTCTGGCGGTAATGGCAGATTGTGTTAAAAAATAGTGAAATTAATCGCTGAAATATGTGTAAAATTCTGAAAAATACGTGGAATAATTGGGAGAAGTGTGGTAAAATAGAGGCAAACATCAAGAAGCATGAGGAAGGGAAACGGAATCATGGTAAGATATCAGAAACCGATTCAGCGGCAGAAAAGCCGCAGAAGGACAAGAGAAGGATGTGATGGTATGAAGCTGACATTTATCGGAGCGGACCACGAGGTGACGGGAAGCTGTCACTGTTTGGAAGCGTGCGGAAAGAAAATTTTAGTGGATTATGGAATGGAACAGGGGCAGAATATTTTTGTCAACCAGGAGATGCCGTTTGTGCCGTCGGATGTGGACTATGTGCTGCTGACCCATGCGCATATCGATCATTCGGGGCTGCTGCCCCTTTTGTATGGAAGAGGATTCCGAGGCCAGATTTACGCCACCAAGGCCACGGCGGATTTGTGCGATATTATGCTGCGGGACAGTGCTCATATTCAGATGTTCGAGGCAGAATGGAGAAACCGAAAGGGCAAGCGGTCTGGGCAGGGGATGTATGAGCCTCTTTATAATATGCAGGATGCCATGGGGGCCATCGGCCTGTTTGTTCCCTGCCCCTATGATACGATCATTGATCTGTGTCCGGGTATACAGATCCGATTTGCGGACGTGGGGCATCTTCTGGGGTCAGCCAGTATTGAGGTGTGGCTCACAGAGGGGATAGGAAGCAAAAGCTTGCATTTTCCGGCGATATCGGGAATGTGGATCAGCCGCTGATCAAGGATCCGCAGCATTTGGATGAGGCGGATTATGTGATTATGGAGTCTACGTATGGGAACCGTTATCATAAAGAACGGCCGGATTACGTGGGGCGTCTCGTGGAACTGATGGAGGAGACGTTTTCCAAAGGGGGCAATCTGGTGATTCCATCCTTTGCCGTGGGGAGAACTCAGGAAATGCTTTATTTTTTCCGTAAAATCAAGCAGGAACATCTGCTGAAAGGGTTCGATTCCTTTGAGGTATATGTGGACAGTCCGCTGGCTGTGGAAGCCACTTCAATTTTTAACCGGAATGTGGAGAGCTGTTTTGACCAGGAAGCTATGGAATTGGTGAAGAATGGCATCAATCCCATCAGCTTTCCCGGGCTGAAACTGTCCATTACCAGCGACGAATCCAAGGCCATCAATTTTGATGATCACCCCAAAGTGATCCTGTCGGCCTCCGGTATGTGCGAAGCGGGCCGAATCCGCCACCATCTCAAACATAATCTGTGGAGGGAGGAGTGTACCATCCTTTTTGTAGGGTATCAGGCCTATGGTTCTCTGGGAAGGGCCTTGCTGGAAGGAACCGATTCGGTGCGCCTGTTTGGAGAAACCATTCAGGTAAAAGCGCGGATTGAGCAGTTGGAGGGCATCAGCGGCCACGCGGATAAGAAGGGGCTGATTCAGTGGGTGGAAGCGCTGAAGCGAAAGCCAAGACAAATTTTTATTGTTCATGGAGAGGATGAAGTCTGCGATTCTTTTGCCAGATGTCTGTGTGAGGAATATGGGGAACGAGCCATGGCTCCCTACAGCGGCGCTTGCTATGATCTAGCAGACGGCGTGTGGATTCGCGAAGGGATTAAGGAATATATTAAGAAAGAAAGGACTCCGGGCAGACGGCAGGCTTCAGCGGTATTCGAACGGCTCTTGGCAGCCGGACGTCGGCTGAATACCGTGATTGCGCATAACGAAGGCGGAGCCAATAAGGATCTGGCAAAATTGGCTGATCAGATCAATGCGCTCTGCGATAAATGGGACAGATAGAGAGAGGTGTGACCAGGAAAGGGGGGGCCGCGGCACCCCCCTTTCCTGGTGAACGATTAAGAACAATTAGAATTTTTGGACTGTGGATCGGCTGGAACGATAAGCACCGGGAGACATGCCCATTACTTTGTTGAATACACGGTAAAACGTGCTGACAGCGGCAAATCCGGTGGCTTCTGCCACCTTTTCGTTGCTCCATGTAGTGGAGACAAGATATTCAGCAGCGTGAAAAATGCGGATGCGTTCCAGGGAAGCGGCAAAGGTTTCTCCTGTTCGCTCTTTTATGATTTGCTGAAGATATTTTTCCGAAATATTCAGCTGCCGACATACATGGGAAATGCTCAAAGACGCATCGGAGTAATTTTCCTCCATATACTGGATGATCTTGTCTCTGATTTCGCTTTTTTTCTCAGAATGGCTATTGGCCATGAGCTGACAAACCTGGAAGGCAGCATCCATCAGACGGCGGGACATGGTGCGGATGGTATCACTGGCCTGATATTTGGGAAGAATATCATCCAGTGTTCCATTGGAAGGAAGGTGAAGCCCTGCGCTGAAAATAACATTTCGGATGGAATAGAAAATCTGCTGTTTCTGCGCCTCGTATTGAACGGGCATTTTTTGGTAATAGGTAGTCATGCGTTCCAGCAGTTTTTCGATTCCGCCTTTTTCACCGTTGAGAAGCAGATTGTAGAGCTTGTTCAGAAATTCCGGGTTCACCAAATTTTCATGGACTGCATTGATGTCCACATTGTAGATTTCTATGACATTTTTAGGTTCATTGATATAGGCCTGCGTCACCTGGCGCGCCTGGTTGTAGCAGGCATTGACATTGGAGATATCAGTACCTATGGCGCTGATTCCGATATGGAAGGTGGCGCCGCTGTCTTCGGAAAGGGCGCTGGCAATGGTCTGGAACATTCGGCGAATACCAAGCACATTGGAAGCGTCGCTGGGATTCAGTGACAGTAGAAACAGCTCGTCGGACAGACCGGTATGTACCGTGACAAAGTCATTGGGATAATTGGCTTTCAGGTACTCCACAATACAGATAAGTATGGGCTGGTACGTTTCTTCACTGGGTACGTTCATTTTTACCAGGACAAGACAGAAAAATTCCAAAGGCTTTGGAAAACAGGATTTGAATTTCTCCCGCTCCTCCTGGGTGGTGATACCGCGGACGATGAGATTCTCCAGCATGATGGCATGATTCTGCTGATTCAGCATATCCACTTGTCCCTTGTACTGGTATGCATTTTGAGTCACTTCGTGGAAGATGCGGCTGAGCGTGTCATATTCATTTTTTCCTCGTATTGCCAGACTTTTCTGTTCTTCCGGAACAGCTACAAAAAGTTTTTTCACCGACCGATACTGGTGATAGCTGTAGAACAGGGTGAGGAACAGCACAATGGATATGCCTCCTACAATGTATAGAGTGATGATATGCATCAGTACAGAGACCTTGCTGGTGATGAGGGACTGCGGATAGCCAATGATAACATTCCATCCGCTTCCATCCGCGCGGTAGGAAAGCAGATGATAGGAATCCTTTTCTCCCTCCAGGTAATTGGAGGATGGCTCCATGGAATCCAGGAGAGACACTTCTTCTCCATAGCGAAGAAGCAGATTGCCGCTGGAATCTGTAATCTGGATGAATCCATGGTTAATGGAGTCTTCTGTCAGAAGTCGGTGCATGACGTCATTTAGGTCCAGGACAAAGGAAAGCCGGTATCCCTGATCCTGCAGGAATGAACTGGAAGTGGAATTTGGAATGTAGAGGATGGGGGACTCCAGCGTATGAGCGGATCCTCCCATATAATAGGTAAGGGACCCCAGCCGTATATAAGAAGAGGAAGTATCAAATAATTGGCTTCGAAACTGCTCTGCATCCAGCGGATTGCCATCAATATCGGTGGCTTCCAGGAAAAGGGGGTAGTAATGATCCGTAAAAAACTCACTGCACTGATAAGAAGATACATAGCAGTCATTTTCCCGAAACAGAACAAAAAAGTAAGGGGAAAACGTATAGATATTTCCAAACTCAGCCAGCTGATCCCGGGCATAGGACAGGTTCAGATATTCATCCGGCAGGAGCCTTCCGTCGGTATGCATGAGCCGACTGAAATAGGTGTTGGCAGATATAATGTTATCAATGAACAGCATCTTGGAAAAGCTTTGCTCTACTTCGTTGATGCCTTCTTGGAGACGGAGCTGGCTGTTTTCCAGCACCTTTTTTTCTATGATGCTGTGGGATGCCATAACGATTGGAATGCAGGCCAGCAGGACAATTAGAAACCCCAGAAAGTATCGAACACAGTATTTCAAAAAAATATGTTTAATCTTCATAAACCAAATCCACCTTTTTGAAACGTAGTTATTTAGAAAAATTAAAAAGTAACCAAAATATGAACAAAATCTGAATAATATTATAGCCGATTCAAAATATATTGGCAAGAAAATTAAATAAAAATATTCGATTTTTATAAAAAATGACACATTTTTTTCGGAAAATTATATGAGAGACTCATGAAAAAATGAGAGATGATTCTGGTGTGAATTGAGATGGCACGAGGAAAGTGAGACTATAAAAACAGATGGGAGGATGCTATGATGAACCGTAAGAGGAATCGATCATTTTGGATTAGATTTAGAAAGGAGAGGAATCATGGAGGAAATAAAGGGACCAAGACTGACAGATGAGCAGTTTTTTGGAGAATGTCTGGACTTGAATCAGGAGGATCTGAAGGAAGTGGGGGCCTGGGTCAAGCAGAGAGATTACGGCAAGGCCAGACACGCGTTTGCGGAGCATGTGAGAGAGAGCCTTCAGCCGGACCGTTTTTTCACCATTCCATTTGAATGGCCGGAGAACATTTTTTTCTATCCGGGCGAGAGTGAAGAAGAAATCGCTGACCGGGTGTGCACCGGAGAGTTGATTTCCTGCGGAACCCCCTGCAAATTCGGCGACCATGTGGATTGGTTTGCAAATCCTACTTATAATAAGTATGCCGAGTGGACCTGGCAGCTGAGCCGCCATAATGAGTGGAAACATCTGGCCTATGTATACCGGAATGTAAAAAAAGATGAGAGGTATGCCAAAGCTTGTGCGGATTTCTTCCAAAGCTGGGTCAGACAGGCGCTTTGTCCGGGAGATGTGCCGGGCAATGAGACGAAGTGCTGGAGAACCATCGAGTGCGGCATCCGCATGGGCGCCACCTGGCCCTATGCGCTCCATACCTTTTACCAGACGCCTTATTTTACGGACGATGTGCTGGTGGACTGGTATAAGTCCCTGTGGGAGCACGGAAACCGCATGCAGTACCATCACTGGATCAACAATTGGCTGATCATGGAAATGAACGGGCTGGCTCACATCGCCATTCTCTGCCCCGAGTTTATCAAGGCGGAGGAATGGCTGGCCTTTTCCTTTGACCGGCTGGAGAAGGAACTGAAGCGCCAGTTTTATCCGGACGGATTCCAGTTTGAACTGTCCACCAATTATCATGATGTGGTAATAAAAAATTACCAGCGGACGATCCAGCTGGCCCTGGCGTATGGCGTGAAGGTTCCGGATTCCTTCATGGATGTGCTGGAGAATGCAGTGCGGTTCTATGTGAAGATCATGATGCCGGACGGCACGACGCCGGACCTCAACGACGGCAGAAGAAGGGATGCGGCCACTTTTATCGCCCCCAAGCTGGGCCTGTATCCGAACCGTTCGGATTTTGAATGGGTGGCAAGCCACAAGGAAAGAGGAGAGAAGCCGGAATACACATCGGCTGCCTTTCCGTGGTCTGGTTATTTGGTTATGCGAAGCGGATGGGAGTCGAATGCCGTCTGGGGCCTTCTGGATGCCGCTCCCTTTGGAACTGGACATCAGCATGAGGATAAGCTGTCTTTTCTTCTGTTTGCAGAGGGAAAACTATTGGTGACAGAAGGGGGCAATTATGCTTATGATGATTCGGAGATGCGCCGGTATGTATTGTCTACCCGTTCCCACAATACCATCCGGGTGGACGGGATGGATCAAAATCGGAGAAGCACCTACCAGTGGAAAGAAGAGGATATCGGCAAAAAGGCAGATATGACCTATGGGATCGGGGAGGCAGTGGACTATGCGTCTGGCGTTTATGATGAGGGATACGGACCGGATCAGGACCGGTCTGTGACCCACAGGAGAGTCGTTTACTTTATCAAGAAGCCGGAAATACTGGAAATCGAAGAAGGAACACTGCCGGAATGGCAGAAATGGAGTCCCTTCTTTATCGTGGTGGACCGTCTGACATCGGAACAGGAGCATACCTATGAGTCTCTTTGGCATTTGGATACAAGAGAAGTGCAGCTGAAAAAAGGGTGTGCCAAGATGAAGGAAATGACCATCTGCAGTTCCATGCCGGATGCAGAGACCACGATCATCTGCGGACAGGAAACGCCGGAGTGGCAGGGATACTATGCCTATGGCGGGAATCAGGGAGAGTACGTGGCGGCGCCTACGATTTCCCAGAAGGTCAGAGGCAGCGATATCCGCATGGTTACCGTGTTCTGCCCTGGACAGTCCCATCCGATCTGCAGCGTGAAAGCATCGGACCAGATACAGGAGACGGGAATTGAGCTGACCTTAAAAGACGGCCGTGTATGCAGACTGGATGAAATGGATTTGACGGCAGGAGGCCATTCGGTTTCTTAAACTCGTGATGAAGTCAAAAGAAAAGCAGATAAAGTCAAAATCCCTGCAGTACACAGATCGAGCCCATATATCTGGAGGACGAGAAACTTAGAAGGAACTGGGATACCGACACGCTGTACCGGATTAAAATTTATCCGCAAGATCTCCGCCTGGAATGGGTGATAAAAAATTTATAAATGATATAGTAAAAATACCAAAAGGGTGATATAATAGCAGTAGTCTCAATGAATCCAGGAGAACTCTGTCCTGCCCGGAGTCATCACACCGGCCGGACAAGACTGGCGAATAACGAAAGAAAGGACGTGGCAAGGATGAATAAGATGGATGAATTATTGCGTGTCAGCAAGCTGAATGATCTGCTGAAGCAGAAAGAAGAAAACGATAAAAAGAAAAACACAGTGATCTGGATTCTTGCAATTGTGGGTGCTGTGGCAGCCGTGGCAGCCATTGCCTATGCGGTATATCGTTTCCTGACCCCGGATTATCTGGAAGATTTCGAAGATGACTTTGAGGACGACTTTGACGACGATTTCTTCGAGGATGAGGAGGATTCCGAGGAGGAAAAGAAAGAAGAGAAGGCAGAGGAAACAGAAGACTCTGCGGACACGGAAGAAACCAAAGAAGAATAAGAGCGCCTGTGTCAGGGAGGAAGAGCAGTTCCCTGGCAGAGAGAAGAAAAACTCCGCCTTTGATCCATGCAAAGGCGGGATAAAATAGGACAATTTGATGGCCGGGAAAGTGCGGATGTATTTTCCCGGCCATCCTGCTGTATGGCTCTATGACGGCGGCCATGCGAAAACCAATTGGAAAAACAGAGAAAATGAGGAATGAAATGAAAAAAGGAACCATTTATGAAGGCACCGTAAAAAAAGTAAAGTTTCCAAACCATGGAATGGTGGAGACGGAAGAAGGAACGGCGGTGGTGAAAAATACGATTCCCGGCCAGAAAATTCGTTTTGCAGTGACAAAGGTGAGAAAAGGAAAGGCAGAGGGGAGGCTTTTGGAGATTCTGGAGCCGTCTCCGTTAGAGCAGGCAGAGGAGGTATGTCCTCATTTTGGTGTCTGCGGCGGCTGTGTCTACCAGTCTCTGCCCTATGAAGAGCAGCTGAAAATCAAGTGCGGTCAGGTAAAAGAGATGCTGGATCAGGCGGTGAAAGCCCCTTATGCGTTTGAGGGCATCAAGCCCAGCCCCATCACCCATGAGTACCGAAATAAGATGGAGTTTTCCTTCGGCGATGAGGTGAAGGACGGCCCTCTGGCTCTGGGCATGCACAAGAGGGGCAGTTTCCATGATATTGTCACAGTGGATCAATGCCGGATTGTGGATCAGGATTTCCGGTCCATTCTGACTTTTACGCTGCAGTATTTCCGGGAAAAACAGATTCCCTTTTATAAAAAACTGTCCCATACCGGTTCCCTGCGCCATCTTCTGGTGAGAAAGGGAAAAAAGACCGGCGAGATTCTCGTGGATCTGGTGGCCAGCTCTCAGCAGCCCCTGCCGCTGGAGGAATGGGCGGAGGGCCTTTGTAAGCTGCCGCTGTCCGGGACGCTGACAGGTGTGCTGCACACGGTCAATGACAGCCTGGCGGATGCGGTGGTGAACCAGGGAACCACATGCCTGTACGGGCGGGATTATATTTTTGAGGAGCTTTTGGGACTGCGGTTTAAGATTACGCCTTTTTCCTTCTTCCAGACCAATTCGCTGGGGGCGGAAGTGCTGTATGAGACGGCCAGATCCTACATCGGCGACATCCATCAGAAAGAAATTTTTGACCTTTACAGCGGGACGGGAACCATCGCCCAGATCCTGGCTCCGGTGGCAAAAAAGGTGGTCGGCGTGGAGATCGTGGAAGAGGCGGTGGAGGCAGCCAGAGAAAATGCTGCCCTCAATCACCTGGATAACTGCGAATTTCTGGCCGGAGATGTGCTGAAGGTGATCGACGAGATTACGGACAAGCCGGATGTCATCGTGCTGGATCCGCCGCGGGACGGGATCCATCCTAAGGCACTGGACAAGATCATCCGATTCCAGGTGAACCGAATGGTGTATATTTCCTGTAAGCCGACCAGCCTGGTGCGGGACCTGGAAGTGCTTCAGCAGAGGGGATATCAGGTGGAGCGGGCCTGCTGCTGCGATTTATTCTGCGCTACGCCCCATGTGGAGACTGTGGTAAGACTACAAAGGAAACATACCTAGAAATCCTTGAATTTACGCACTTTGTTGACTTTTTCAGTTTCAACAGATTAGAGGAAAATCACAAGGAAAAGGTACTTGTAAACAAAGTA
>DVJD01000063.1 GCA_018710785.1 Candidatus Fimimorpha excrementavium | reverse complement strand
AAGGAGATCAGATAAAACATCAGGATCATACCGGTGCATGTCAAAATATACGGCACGTACATCGATCGGTTTTTGCTGATTCCCGTCCATGCCAATTTGGGATAAAGTCCGTGTTTCATGATTTCTCACCTCGTTTCTCTGCCTTTCTTTCATGATTCTGACGCAGCCAATACCGTCAGCGTATCCGAAATTTTCTGATACATTTCCTGATCCGTCTGATTTCCCCTGTAAAGCTGGTGAAAGACTTCCCCGTCCTTGATAAACAGCACTCTTCCGGCATGGCTGGCTGCTTTCACCGAGTGGGTCACCATCAAAATCGTCTGACCATCCTGATTGATTTTGGTAAACAGCTTCAACAATTCATCGGTCGACCGCGAATCCAGGGCTCCGGTCGGTTCATCCGCCAAGATCAGCCGGGGATTGGTGATCAGCGCCCGGGCCACAGCTGCTCTCTGCTTTTGGCCGCCGGACACTTCATAGGGATACTTTGCCAGCAGATCGTCGATTCCAAGTTTCTTTGCAATGGGTATCATGCATTTTTTCATCTCGGCATATGGTTTTCCCGCCAAAACCAGGGGAAGCATAATATTATCCGCCAGAGAAAAGGTATCCAGCAGGTTAAAATCCTGAAATACAAATCCCAGATGATCCCGGCGAAACTGGGCGATTTCGGAATCCTTGATCTTCGTCAGATCCTTCCCATCCAGCCGTACATTCCCCTGCGTAGGTTTATCCAGCGCCGCCAAAATATTCAAAAGCGTCGTCTTTCCGGAGCCGGATTCTCCCATGATCGCGGCATATTCTCCGGCTTCCACACAGAAGCTGACATCCGAAAGCGCCTGTACCTGGCTTCCTCCAAACCGCGTGGTATATATTTTCTTCACATGATTGACTTCCAATATGGGCATCGCATTGTCCTTCCTTTCCTCACTGACTGTTTTCTTTGTTTCTTACAGACAGTATTGTAGCAAAACGGGGAAATGTAAACCATAGATTTGGCTTACATTTCCCCGTTTTTATCTTACATTTTTGTAAGATCCTTATTTCCTTGATCCGGATACATCAATACGGACCACCGTGCCTTGTCCCACGGCGGACATCACCCAGATCCTGTGGCCCAGATTTTCGCAGATCCTGCGGCAGAGATACAGGCCGATCCCGCTGGCTTTTTTGTCGCTGCGCCCATTGTATCCGGTATATCCCTTCTCAAAAATCCGCGGAATATCCTCCGGCGCAATCCCAATCCCATCATCCCGAACACAGAGAATCTCCGATCCCTCCACAGCCTCGTCCAGGCAAACCTGCACCGTTCCGCCCGGTTTTGTGTACTTCAGGGCATTGGACAGCACCTGCTCGATGACGAAGAGAAGCCACTTCTCGTCTGTCACCGCCTGACATCCCGTCTCCCGAAAATCCATATGAATCTTCTTTCGGATAAAGGAAGAGGCAAACTTTCGGATGGCCTGGCGGCATATCACGTCCAAATCGCAGGTATGGATCACATAATCGCTGGCATGGGAATCCAGGCGCAGATACATCAGCACCATTTCCACATACTGCTCGATCCGAAACAGCTCATCCATGAGTTCCCGTCCCAGCTCGCTGTCTTCATCCTGAAGCTTCAGGCGCATGGACGCCATCGGCGTTTTGATCTGATGGGCCCAGATCGTATAGTAATCCACCAGGTCCGTGTAGCGGCTGCTCATCCGGTTGGCAATCTCCTGTTTTTCCCGGTAGAGAATGGAAAGCAGCTCCTGATACTCCTCTTCGATCCGCCCTCCGGGAGCCGGAAGATGCTCCAGGGTCACTTTAACCTCTTCCCGAAGATGACACAGCTGGGCATACCTTTTACGGTACTGGTAAAAGTCTCTCCCAATACAGAGCAGGCCGAAAAAAGCGCCAAGGGACGCCGCATAGCCCACGGCTGCCACCGGAAGCCGATACAGGAAAAACGTCACGGCAAACAGGAAGCTGATAAAAAGAAAAAATCCAATCGTCTTTCTGCGCTGCAGCAGATACCGGCCAAACAGCTTCATACCTTTCCCTCTCCTTCTGTCAGATTGGCGGATCCCCGGTTAGACGGTCTATCTGCCCGCGGCGCTTCGCTCTCCTCTGTCACCAGGCGGTATCCCATCCCCACCTTGGTGGCAATAAAATCGGTAAGCCCATGGGCATCCAGCTTTTTTCGCAGCCGGTTTACATTGACGCTAAGCGTATTTTCATCCACGTAGCAGTCCCCTTCCCACAGCTTTTCCATCAGCCGTTCCCGGCTGACCACTTTTCCCTTTTGCTCCATCAGCGCCTGCAAAATCCGATACTCATTCTTCGTCAGCCCAATCGCCTCGCCCCGATAGGTCAGCGTGGCCTCCGCCACATTTAGCATGGCGCCCCGGTGCTCCAGAATCGGCACCTGGCTGCTGTAATCATATGTCCTTCGCAGGACCGCCTGAATCTTCGCTATCAGCACACTGGGATCAAAGGGCTTGGTGATAAAATCATCGCCGCCCATCTGGATGGCCATGACGATATTCATATTGTCGGAGGCGGAAGACACAAAGATAATGGGCACCTTCGATGCCTTGCGGATCTCACTGCACCAGTGGTATCCGTTGAAAAACGGCAGGGAAATGTCCATCAGGATCAGGTGGGGCGCATAATCGGAAAACTCCGCCAGCACATTGTGAAAATCCTCCACACAGCGCGCCTCCAAATCCCATGCTTCCATCCGTTTTTTCATGGCACCGGCGATCCCGGCGTCATCTTCCACAATCAAAATCCGATACATAACCGTCTGTCCCTCTTTCTTCTATTCTGTCTGCCTTTACCATAGCCCAGATCCCGGCTGCTTGTCAATCCTTTCTTTTTCCTGCATAACAGGGTAGACCTGGTCCAAAATTTTTTCATAATCAAGGAATACATAAGGCTGATGGGACTTCAACCGATTTTTATGCCAATCCAAATACCATTGGCGCATGGGATCTGACACATCCGGCCAACCGATCTGTGCCGCCACATACTCATCGATCATCTGATAGCGCATAAATAAATCCAGCCTTCGGATCCAATCGGCGCCGATGGTATGGGTTTTAAAATACCCGTTTAGGTAAGAAATCAAATACGTTTCCGCAAACGCCGTGCGCGCCTCCTCCGTCAAATGCCTGAGAGGCCCGGCTCCCTTCTGTACCATGAAAAACAGGGTGCTGGCGATATCCGCAGCATACCAGTTGAACTGGCAGGCCTCAAAATCGATGATGGTTATTTTATCATGGTCTGCGAGAAAATTTCCGGTATGAATATCAAAGTGGACAATCCCATAGCTGTCCTTCCCCATGGGAAGCTGCTCCAGCTCTCTTTGCAGCCGTGTTTCCGCCTGCCGCACATCTTCGTCTAGGACAGCAATATCCTTCCGCCAAAAATGAGGACCATTCCATTGAAATTCCGGGCAAGCGACGTTTCCCTCATAGCGCATGGTCCATTTATGCATGTTTCCCATCTGCATACCCAGATGAAAAAACAGCTCCTGGTTAAATACATCTGGATCATCGCTATCAACCAGTTTGCCCGGCGCTTTTTCCTGCAGCGCCAAAATATACGGCCTGCCTTCCGCTTTCATCACCTCATAACGTCTGCCGTTCACACTTCGCACCGGTTTGGCGATACCCTCCATGCGGGATGCCAGATATGCCGTCCAGCGCGTCTCAAACTCCGCATGTGCCTGTTTCTTTTCACTGAATGGAGATACTCGCAGGATATATCGGCGCAATCCGGCTTCCGCCTCAAAAATCCGGCTGCCCGAATGCCCTGTGGTAATCTCGCGCAGCAGCTTTACCATATAAAGCCGCTTGGCCCAAGCCGCAATAAACGAGTCATCCAATTCCATTTTATTTCCTCCATTTCCAACCGTTTCTCATGCCGGCATCACTCGAACTCTAATGTAGCCAACACCAATCGTTTCATTTCGCTTTGCTGTCCGCTCATTTCCGTCATCCCAACTGTAAAAATAGCCTCCTTGCCCATCATGCCTGATCACCAGTTTTCACCGGCCTTTCTCCTTCTTCTCCATCCAAACAAACATGATCAGACACAGCGTAATTTGCACCAGAGAAGAGGCCGGAGTCCCCAGACCGATCTCAAACAAGGTCGCTCCGGCTATGCGGCTTACCACATACACAATGGGGATACGGACACAGAATGCCCCCACGATTCCCTGAATCATGACAAACAGGGTTTTCTCCCGCCCATTGTAATATCCGGTGAAGCAAAATAAAAACGGCGTCAGCAGACAGTCAATGGCATAGGCCTTCAGATAACTGTGGGCATCGGCGATGACAAGATCATCCGCGGAAAAAATCGAGGCCAGAATATCCCCGTGGAAAAATGCCAGATATCCCATGATAATCCCAGCAATCAGTGAGGTGCCGATTCCGCAGGCCAGCGCCTTTTTGGCCCGCATGGGATTTCCGGCTCCCATATTCTGCGCCACAAACGCCGACATGGACTGGGTATAGGCGGAGGGAACCAGCATCAGAAAACTGCATACCTTCTCCGCCACGCCCACGCCGGCAGAAGCCTCCACTCCAAAAGTGTTGACAATCATCTGAATCACCAGGAACGAAATGCCCACCAAAAACTCCTGCAGCGCCACCGGCACTCCCAGCCGCAGTTCCGTGCCGATGATCCGCTTTGAAAAACGAATGCATTTCCTGGAAAATGAGAAAGGCAGCGTTTTCTTTCTTATCACAAGAAAGGAAATCAGGACGCTCACCGCCTGGGCTGCCACCGTGGCCAGAGCCGCTCCGGCCGTTCCCATGTGAAATACGGCCACCAAGAGCAGATCGCCGAAAATATTCACCACACAGGCGATGGCTACCGTCATCAGCGGCGTCTTGGAATCACCGATGCCTCAGAACACACCGCCCAGCACATTGTAGGCCACAATAAAAATCGAACCGGCACCGCAGATGCGGATATAGGTAACCGTCTGGTCAAACGCCGATTCCGGCGCCTGCATCAGTCCCGCGATGAATTTTGCGCCTCCCACCAGAACAATGGTTAAAACGATCCCCAGGACCGCAAACAGACAGATACCGCCTCCGATGGCCTCCCCGGCTTCCTTTGGCCGCTTTTCCCCGATTTTTTCTCCCACCAAAATGGTGATTCCCATGGTCAGTCCGGTGATAATCATGGTCACGGTCTGCAAAAGCATACTTCCCGTGGCCACTCCCGATACATCCGCCGTCTGCGCAAACTGACCGACCACCAGCAAATCCACGCCGCCGTACAGCGCCTGTAAAAACAGCGCAAAAAAGACCGGGATGGCAAAGCGGATCAGCGTACTCAAAATCTTTCCCTCTGTCAAACTTCGAGTTTTTCCCATATGTACTCCCCTTCCGTATCACAAAACTATTTTGCGGCGCAACTTATGAAGGCAAACACCATGGGGCAAAGCAGCACTGCATTCCACTTCCGCGGTGTTCGCAGCAAATGCAGCCATGCCGCTCCTGTCCTAGTGTTCACAAAAAATCGAGTAGGAGGGGGATTTAGCCAATCCCCCTCCTACTCGATTGCCCTTTTTCGATTCTATTTCATACGATGCCCATTTTCCCCTGTCAGTATGATGATGGGCGAAGCATTCCGTATTCTATTTTTTATTCTTCCTTATATTTGTGCAAATCCACCCTATCATCTGTGAAATTTTCCCCATCTTCTTTCCACTTTCTATTCGGTCTGTCCATGAAACTGCTGTCTCAGTTTTACAAAATCATTCCAATCCCTCTGATATCCCTGCCAGTCGATCCCTTCCTGATCTGCGTGCATGAGCAAAAAGGCGCGGTGCAGGCAGGCGTCCGGTTCCGTATTCCAGATGGCCTCCGGCTGGGAGTCCGGATGGGTGTGCGCTTGGTTTTCTCCTGACTCCTGCGAAATCGGCTGTTCGGTCCGTTCTTTTTCATGGTCTTTCCAGGTTTTATACAGGGTTCCGCTTTCGATGGATTTCCAGGTTCGCCCCTGTACGCTGCATTTCCATTCCATTTCCCGCAGAAATCCGGCTGCTGCGGAGGATTCCACGGGTTTTCCGAAATGACGTTCTTTTAATTTTCTGTAGTCGATCTGCTCCACCACAAAGGTGTCTCCCATGGTAAGCAGCGACCGAATCAGTTTGCCCCGCTCTTCTCTTCGTATGGCCTGCTGTTTGCGGGCAATCTCCCGGAGACGTTTTCTGTTTTTCTGATAGTTTTTGGAATAGATCCATTTCAGAGATCCCGCGCGAATCCTTCCGTTTTCTTCATAATTCTGGGGATTATTCAGTCTCCGGCTGACTTCCATCTTGCGGATCAGCTCTCCCCGCTTCACATTCAGCGCCTCAGAATATCGGGTGAATTCTTCCACACGGATTTCATAGCGGCTCACCAGGTAAAACTGTTTCAGCGTCACTGCGACGCCCACCGTTCCCGGATGGGCAGCAGGTATGACCTTTCGCACCGGACACTGTCCCTTTAATACGATATCGGCAAAATACCTTTGTTTTCCCCGGATTTCTTTCTGCTTTAACCGGCAATAGCGGATTTCCCGGCTCAACGCCTCCTGTTCGTATGCGCTGTTTTTTAATACCGCCGGGATCTCCAGCTTTTTCCATAGAATTTTTCCATCGGCATAACGTATGGATGTTTTGTTGCTCTTCCCTTCCAGTACGTTTAATTGCCCCTCTTCTTTTAAATGAAGGGTTTTGGAACGCCGACACATCATGGAGTACAGCGATTTCCAGGCATTGGCAGAAAGGTTTTGGACGATGGGCGCATCGGTATTTTCCGGAAAGAACTGCCGGTACTGCGTGGAATCCCTGGACAGTTCCGCCTTAGTTAACCGGTAGGCGGCCGCCATCTCATCCAGTTCCCGGTAAATCTTCTTTCGATCCGCTGCTTCCCTGGTCTGATCCAGTTTTTCGATCAGTTCCCGATATTTTCTCGTCTGCGTCATCTGACAATACCGTTTGAATCCCCCCTGCAAAAGCGCATTGTAGATCTTCCGGTTGACTTCGAATCGTTTATTTAAAATGGCTTCCTGCCACGGCTTTGTATCCAGAGGCAGCGTCAATACAAAATATGAACCCTTTTCCGCCATGAAAATACTCCCTTCCATTTTTTCTTACACATAAAAAGCGCCAGACCCGGCATCCATACAGAACCGTTCGCGTCCATTGTATCGGTTCTTCCATTTTTAATCAACATCTTTCCCGGCCTTCCTTGGATTTTCCGTAACCGTTCAGCCATAGGGCTGTGCGATTTTACGAATGTCGCGGATTCCGCTTCACCTTCTATCCCCGATATGAGACCGAAACAATTTGTACAAAAAAGGCTGCAGCCATCGCAAACCACTTGTCCCGCATAGAAAAAAATCATAACCCCTTTCCTGAAGGCATTTGGAAAACCGCCAATACCTGATTCTTCCAGCCGTCAGGCGCCGAAGAATCTTATGCTGTGCTTCTGCTCTCACCAGCTTCAGGCCGAAGGGAACGAATCTTTTCCCTGGAGGGTTTTGAAAAACGCCGGTACTTGATTCTTCCAGACCAACGGTCGCCGAAGAATCTTAGTACCCGCTGCGTTTTTCACTAAGCGCAAGCGGCCCGACAGGGAAAAGATTCGTTCCCTTCGGCCGTCCGGGTATCCAAAATTCCCTTTCCTCAGCGCCTACTTCTACCCTAAAACCTCCACCTCACTCCCAATTCCGTCTCCCCCGCGCCGTTTGGTCACGACGATCTTTTTTTCAATCCGTTCTTTCAGTTCTGCCACATGGGAAATGATCCCCACCATCCGATTCCCTTCGGTCAGTCCGTTTAAGGCCCGCATGGCCTGGTTCAGGGATTCTTCATCCAGAGACCCAAATCCTTCGTCCACAAACATGGCGTCCAGGCGGATGCCGCCTGCGCTGGACTGGATCTCATCGGACAATCCCAGAGCCAGGGAAAGGGATGCCTGGAAGGATTCCCCGCCGGAGAGGGTTTTTACGCTTCTCTCGCTTCCGTTATAGTGGTCGATGACATTCAGCTCCAGTCCTGCCTTTTCTTTTTTGTTTTCCCCCTCTTCCTGCCGCTTCAGCTCGTACTGGCCGCTGCTCATGGTCATGAGGCGCAGATTGGCCCGTCTCAAAATCCGGTCAAAATACGTCATCTGAATGTAGGTTTCCAGCTCCACCTTCCGTTTTCCGTTCAGTGTTCCGTTGGCCGTGTCGGACAGATTTTTCATCCACATGTATTCTTTCTCCGCCGTTATCATGGTGTCCCGCTGTCTCAGCACGGCCTTCTGGATGCTCAGATTGTTCTGGTGCTGGGCATACAGGGCGGTCTGCGCCTTTGCGGTCTCTTCTTTTTGGATCTGGCAGTCTTCTTTTCTTCTGAGCAGTTCTTCTTCGGTCTCTTCGGCGCTGTTTCGAAGCTGCTGGGTCAGCATGGCGATCACCGAACGGTGGTTTTCCCGCTGGGTATGGTACGTTTGATACCGCTTGCCAGCTTCTTCCCATTCCTGGTTCCAGGTATCCCGCTTGGCCTTGTGTTCCTGCAGCTGTGCCAGGAGCTCTTCTTCGGTCTTTCCTTCCAGGGAACGGCTCAGCGCCTCGCCCTGGCGTTCCAGGGTTTCCCGGTGGGCATCCAGGGCAGCGGCTCTGTTTTCCAGACCGCGGATTCTCTGCTCCAAGTCTTGGAGGTATTGTTCCAGCTGGCCGCTTCGCTCTTCCAGCGCCTTTTTTTCATTCAGGGCGGCGCCATTGGTTTCCAGATCCCTGTCCACTGCCTGCAGGGCTTCCAAGAGAAGATCCGACGCCTGCCCTGCCGCCTGTCTCCATTCCCTCTCATCCATCCCCTTAGACGCAGATGGTTCCGAAAAGTTTCCATCCGACGAACCGGATTCCTTGAAGCCAGATTCTGCTGTCCCGGATTGTTCAAAAACTCCCCCGCTGTCCAGGCGGCCGCTCCAGGGCATGTCTTCCCGGGAAAGGATGGTTCGGATCTGGGCGGCGGCCTGAGCGCTTTGGCTTTCCTGCTTGGTCCATTCCGTCTCCAGCTTTCGGGCCTGCCGCTTCTGTGCCTCCAGCTGCTCTCCGGCTTCTTTTTTCTGCTGTTCCAGCAATCTGCCTGTCTCCTGCTCCTTCAAAAGTCCGATTTCCTGCTCTTCCATCTCCTGCAGCCCCACAGTCAGAGCAGTGACGGCATAGGCCAGCCGCTCCTTTGGGTCTTCCGGCATTTCTCCGCCGAACTCCCCGCCGTCCAGTCCGCGCAGGGCCTTATGTTCCAGCTCCTGTTTTCTCCCGGCCAGCGCCGAAGCTTCGTTCTGCTTGTTTGCCAGGGTTTGTTCCAGCTGGTTTCGTTCTTCGGTCAGGCGTGCGTCTTTTGCCTCATTTTTTTCCAGCTCATCCTTTCGTCTCTTGGCCTGTTCCCAGGCGTTTTCTGCCTGGAGCGCCGCGGATTTCATCCAATGTTCCAAATCCTGCAGAAGGCCGGCATCCGCCGGGTCCTTCTGATCCATCCAAAGGTCGGCTGACTCGGGCAGCCTTTCCGTTTGCTTCTGGACTTCCATGGGGGTTCCATCCGCCGCGGCTTTCGACGAAGCCGCAAACGCTGCCGCCAGGTCCTGCATCTGGGATACGGTCTGCTTCATCTGACCGTTTCGTTCGTTTTGCTGACTTTTGGCCGCCGCCAGATCCTGCTCACAGGTCCGGATGGTTTCTTGGATGGTTTGCAGAACCTGTTCCCTGTTTTTTTCCAGCTCTTCCAGTTCCTTTTTCCGGACTGCGTCGGCTTCTGCCTGTTTTTTTTGCCGCTGCCAGGTGTCCGTTTCCTCCTGCCATCCGGCATACGCCTTTCGAATCGTATCGTTTGCCGCATCCCAGCGCGAATCGCTTGCTTCCCGGCACCCCCGTGCTGCCAGTTCTTTCCCCGCCTGTCCGATTTGTTTTATGAGATTGGACAGCTCACTGCTGATCTGCCGCTCCAGTTCTTCCGCCTGGGAAAGTTCTGCCTTTTTTCGTTCCAGTTTTTCCCGATCCGGCACTTTTGACGGCAGCAGAGCAGGCGACGGGTGATGGAGGGAGCCGCAGACCGGGCAGGGCTTTCCTTCCTCCAGGTCCCGGGCCAGCATCCCCGCCTGTTCATCCAGGAAATTTTGTTCCATCTCCTGGTACTCTCCCCGCAGACGGATCTTTTCCCCGGAGGCTTCCTGATACTGCTTCTGTTTCTGCTTCTTTTCCGCTTCCCATATTTCGATGGCCTGGAGCTGACTTTTCATGGCGTCCAGGCGTTCCTTTTCATGCTGCAGACGCAGCGCTTCCTTTTCCAGCTCCACGCTTCTGAGTTCTGCGTCCTTTACCTGCTCCCACGCTGCATGTTCCGTATCCCGCGCGCCAAGCTCCTGTCTTTCCTGCTCCTTCTGTCCGGCGATGACGGCTTCCAGTTCTGCCCGTTTCTCCATGGCCCGAAGGCAGGCTGCCTTCTGCTGCCCAAAGTCCGTGTACAGCCTATCTGCCTGCCCGGCTGCTGCCAAGGCGTCTTTTTCTTCCTCCCGGGCAGATGCCAGCGATTCCTTTTGGGCCGAAAGACGTTCCCGCATTTGCCGGTTTTCTTCCAGCTTTTCCAAAATTCGGGTCCCCTCTTGTTCCATTTGACCCAGCTGTTCTCCCAGGGCGGTCAAATCCGCCAGCTCCGCCTCCAGCTGTTTTTTTTGGGCCTGACGCTGTCTTTTTTGCTCCCGCAAAGCCGCCAGTTTGGCTTCCACGCCGCTTTTCTTGGCCAGACTTTTTTCCAGGGCTTCCAGGGCCTCTGCCAGTTCCTTCTCCCGCTTTGTCACCCGACGGACGGATGCCTGGATCGCTTCCATCTGCGATGCGGCTTCCCCTTCCAGTTCCATCCAATCCGAAAGGGATGTCTGCACTTCCTTTAGCCTTCGTTTCTGGTTTTCCAGACGTTCTTTTTTCTCCCCTTCGGTTTTCAGCGTCTCTGCCTTGGATGCGTTGGCCTCCTTTTCTTCCAGCAGCCCGGACCGCTTGTTTCTTTTTTCCTGAAGCTCGGTCTGATTGCTTCTTCGCTCCTCTTCCAGGGCCTGGCGATCCCTTTGATTTTCCATGAGCTTGCGGCAGTCCTCCAGCTTGCCTTCTTCCTCCCGGATGATCCGGGTCAGGCGGTCCTGTTCCCCCTGTTCCTTTTGCATGGCTTCCACACGTGCCTTCGCCCGCTCCCAGCCGGACTGGGCTTCTTCCAGACAGGCGGCTTCTTCCTTTAGCTTCTGCTGGGTTTTGGCCCGCTGACCGGCCTGCCCCAAGGCCTGATCCGTCTGCTCCATCCGGGCATCCACCTCTTTTGCCTCATTTTCCAGTTCCTTTAATCGAAGAGCTTCACTCTCCAAAAGTCCCTCCAAAAGCTCCAGGCTTCGCTCCATTTTACCCTCAAAGCCTGCGCCCTTCATCGCTTCCAGTTCCTGTTTTACCGCCCCGTCCTCTTCACAGGCTATGCCGCCCAGATATTGGGAAATGCTTCGCCGGATTTCATCGTATTCTTTCCAGCGCGCCTTCACCGCATCCCGCAGCCGTCTCTGGACCTCCTGGTAGAATCCCGTGTGGAAGATCTGACGGAAGATCTCTCCCCGCTCCTGGGTTCCGGCCAGCAAAAGCTTTTGGAAGTCCCCCTGGGCGATCATGGCGATCTGTGTAAACTGGCGATAATCCATGCCCATGAGTTCCGTCACCGCCTTCGTCACTTCCCTGGCCTTCGTCACCGGCGGCCGGTCATCGGGAAACAGCAGCTCCGCCTCCGCCTTTTCCATGGTCCATCCCTGTCCCCGCTCCTTTGGCCGCATATATTCCGGATTCCGCTTCACCCGGTACCGCTTTCCCTGGTAGGAAAACGTCAGCTCCACATAGGTGGGTACCGCATCGTCGGCATATTTGCTTCGAAACATCCCCGACTCCCGCACCGATCCGCTGGCTTCCCCGTACAGCGCGAAGGTGATGGCGTCAAACAAAGTCGTCTTCCCGGCCCCGGTGTCGCCGGTGATCAGATATACCCCATGATCTCCCAACTGTTCAAAATCAATCTCTGTTCGTTTTGCATACGGTCCGAATGCGCTTATGATCAATTTCTCCGGCTTCATTTGATCTCCTCCATCATGTTTTTGACATACGCCCGCTGTTCCTCACTCATGGGCTGATTGTTCTGCAGCTCAAAAAATTCCTCAAACAATTCCAGCTCCGACTTTTGCTCCACCGCATCCGCCCCTTCGATGGACCGGTTTTCCCGCGTCCGTTTGTTGTCGTATTCCAGACGCATCAGGTTGGGATAAATGGTGCGCAGCTTCTGCATGCCGTCGGGAATGTCTTCTTCGTCCGTCAGGGTGGCAAAGATATAATCGTCCGTGTTGGTATCCTGATAAAAAGACCGGTCGGTCACTTCCATATACATGCCCCGGATCGTCCTCATATCCCGAAGCGGTTTCAGCGGCACAGTCCAAATCTCCACCCTTCCCTTCTCTTTCAGTTCCACCACCGTCACCGATTTTTCCTGCCCCGCTTCCGAAAAGGAGTACTTCAAAGGTGTGCCGCAGTAGCGCACTTCTTTTCTCCCCACATGCTGCGGACTGTGAAGATGTCCCAGAGCCACATAGTCAAAATCCTGGAAGACCGAGGCATCCACCTGATCGAGCCCTCCCACGGAAATCTCCTCCGACTCACAGCGCAGGGCCCCTGTGACAAACTGGTGGGCCACCAGAAGATTCCGCTTTTCCCGATCAATCTCCATATGGGCCACGGCGGTCTGGACGGCTTCCTGGTAGGTATTGATGTCTTCCTCCTCAAAAAAGCGGCGCACGACGGCCGGTTTGATAAAGGGAAGAAGATAAAGGTTCACTTCTCCATGGGCGTCGTTCAAAACGATCTTCTCCACGGTTTTGCTGTAAACCGGAGACAGATATACGCCTCTGCTGCTCATCAGCTTTGCGCCAAAGGCGATCCGCTCCGCGCTGTCATGATTGCCGCTGACCGCAAATACTGCTGTCTTTTGATCCGCCAGCTTTGTGAGAAACGCATCCAGCACAGACACCGCCTCCGTCGGCGGCACCGGCTTGTCGTACAGATCCCCGGCCAGGATGACGCCGTCAGGTTCTTCTTCCCGGATAATATGCAAAATCTGCTCCAATATATATTTCTGGTCTTCGATCATGGAAAACTCATTGACGCGCTTTCCAATGTGAAGATCGGATAGATGAATAAATTTCAAAGATACCTCCATTCTGCGGCCATGTTTTATCCGGACCGCCGAATCGTTTCTGTCTGCTGCTACGAAGAAAATTATAACACACCATGGGGCAGATGAAAATCGTTTGTTGTTTTGGTAAAACCGCGGTCCGATCCCATCCGGCAGGCATTTGACCAAACACTTCTCATTATGTATAAAAACTTCACATAAACTTTACCATATTGAAAAAAATATATTATAATAAGTATGCTACAATATCCATGTAAGCAAAGCGGCCGATCAAGGCTGCGATGGCTGTAAGGCGCAGTCTCTGGCTGCGGCAGAAAGGAGATTCTCATGGGAAAAACAAAACAGATGGAGCAGCTTTTAAATACGTCCCGCTATATCATTGATTTTCTTCCAAAACAGGTGCCTGCCAAGGCAAAGGGATCCTTTTCCAAAGTGGAATCCTATTTCCTGAATGGTCCGGAATCGGAACAGATCGCAGGCAAATTCACCAAAATTGTCTTAAAATTATCCTGTTATTACAAAATAGAGATTTGTGAAAATGAACGTTGGTTTTCTTTTAAGAGCTGTCATAAACTGGAACGAAGAATCCGTAGAGTCATGCGGTCCGGTTCCGGATTTCTCAACATTCTTCTGGAATCGGAGCAGATCCTTCTGCACATCTCCGGCGGGGAACTCTGTATGATCGTTTACAATCCCAGCGAGTCCATGCAGAAACTTCTGGCGGCGCTGGCCGCTTCCGAAGGACTCTTCTGGCGGTCCTAACACAATTCCATAACGAAAGGGGTACTGCAGCTTTCTGCAGCACCCCTTTCGCCATGATCGATTCTTTTGTACCATCAGCACATCGCTTCGCATCTCTTGTGTTCTCTCAGAATGTTCTAAGAACTTCTTATGTAGCTTTTCCGGAATTTTTCTCTTTTGGTATGTCCTTATCTTATCATCTTTCTACCGGAACCACAAGAGAAAACTGTGCGTTTCCAGCAATTTACTATCCCGGCCGCAGCGGTCAGATGACCGGCCAGAAATGCCAGCCCATCCCCCAGACGGGCCGACCGTTTTCTGACTCTTGGCATGAAACATCCGATCACCAAGCCAAGGATGCAGAGATATACTCGAATCAGAACCGGGCTGGTCCATCCCTGTCTCTTTCCATAATTTTTCATCGCTTCTACCATCTTCAAACTGCTCATCCTCCCATTTCAGCATCCGCGGGCCCAATTGCCAGCCTTGTTTTCCTTTATTATAATTCAACATACAGACAATGTAAAGCCAATCGCCAATGCAGCTCAGGGTTATTAACAGTCTCCTATTGACAAACCTCTTTTCGAGTCATATAATAACATTGTTATATGACATTGTTATACGGAGGGCGCTATGGAGGAAAAATCATCTATCACATTGGAACATATTTTACAGGCCGCCATGGAAGAATTTTCTGACAAAGGCTTTCTTGGCGCATCCCTGCGGCAGATCGTAAAAAAGGCCGGCGTGACGACCGGCGCCTTCTATGGATATTTTTCCAGCAAAGAGGCCTTGTTTAACGCCATTGTGGAACCCCATGCCGCGGCGCTCATGGGAAAGTTTATGGAGGCCCAGACCTCTTTCGCCGAGCTGCCCGAAGAACAGCAGCCAGACCACATGGGAGTGGAATCCTCGAACTGTATCCACTGGATGGTGGAATACATCTG
>DVJD01000062.1 GCA_018710785.1 Candidatus Fimimorpha excrementavium | reverse complement strand
CAATTCGTGCTTCCGGATTTATTATATAGGCAACGGAAGGGAAAAACAAGAGTTCCCAAGTTAAATGTTCCTGTTCAGCTGTGCGGCCGGGAGGATGCGCAGGCCGGGCGGGAGGAATAAGGAGGAAATGACCATGAAAAAAGTAGTAGAATTTTTAAACCAGAACCCTGTACAGTACCTTGCAACCGTAGGCCGCGACGGAAAGGCAAAATGCCGCCCCTTTATGTTTGCCGGCGAGCTGGACGGCAGGCTGTGGTTCTGCACCAACAACCAGAAGGATGTGTACAAGGATATGCAGGAGAATCCGTATGTGGAGGTTTCCGTATCCAGCCCGGAGTACGCGTGGATCCGCCTGCACGGAAAGGCTGTGTTTGAGAATAACAGGGCGGCGAAGGAAATGTGCATCGCCAACCCCATTGTGAAGGGGCAGTACCAGACAGCGGACAATCCGATTTTCGAGGTGTTTTATCTGGAAGAACCCCACGGCGTGATCGCTGATTTTTCCGGCAACCCGCCCTATGAATTCTAAAAGGGCGGCCGGACGGAGGCGCGGATGATGGAGACACGTGCGTATTTGAAAATGCTGGTGGAGGAGATGCACTCCTCCACCGCGGCGACCATCGGGGCGGACGGGCATCCCCAGACCCGGGTCATTGATATGATGCTGTGGGACGAAAAAGGCGTATATTTTCTGACGGCAAAGGGAAAGGAATTTTACGGGCAGCTCATGGAGCAGGGCTACATTTCCCTGTCGGCCACGAAGGACGGGAGATCGGTTTCCCTGCGGGGGAAGATACGAAATATAGGAAGCGAAAAGCTGGATTTGATTTTTGAGAAGAATCCCTATATGCAGAAAATTTATCCCGGCAGCACCAGGAGCGCCCTGGAGGTATTCCAGATTTATGAGGCGGAAGGGGAATTTTTTGATATCAGCGATCCGTCCCATGTGACGCGGGACCGCTTTGTTATCGGGGATGGGAAGAAACGGCAGACCGGCTATTTTGTGGGACAGGGCTGCATCGGGTGCAAGCTGTGCTACTCGGTCTGTCCCCAGAAATGCATTGATATTGCGGGGAAACCCGTTGTGATTGACCAGAACCGGTGCCTGCACTGCGGGCGGTGCGCTGAAATCTGCCCCAAACAGGTGATTGAGAAGCGGCAGTAAGGAGATGTGTTATGTTCGGAGGAATTTTGGCAGGGAAGGCCGCAGGAAGCGGGCGGAAGAATTTTGACGAAGCAGGCTGCGCGGAGCAGACTTTCAAAAGGCGGGTTGAGCGCCTGGCGGATGCGCTTTTGCAGGCGGACGCCGTTGTGATCGGCGCGGGCTCCGGCCTGTCCGCCTCGGCGGGGTTTACCTACGGCGGCGAGCGGTTTTTTAAGTATTTCGGGGACTTTGCAGAAAAATACGGAATCCGGGATATGTATTCCGGAGGCTTTTATCCATATAAGACCCTGGAGGAATACTGGGCCTGGTGGAGCCGCCATATTTACTATAACCGGTATGTGGAGCCGCCCGTTCCGGTGTATCAGAGACTTTTGGAGCTGGTAAAAGAAAAGGATTATTTTGTCATCACCACCAATGTGGACCACTGCTTTCAAAAGGCGGGTTTTGATAAGGAGCGCCTTTTTTACACCCAGGGGGATTACGGCCTGTGGCAGTGCTCCGGGCCCTGCCATCAGGAGACGTATGACAATGAAGAGCAGGTCCGCCAGATGATTGCCGAACAAAAAGATATGCGGATTCCCACGGAGCTTATTCCCCGCTGTCCCCGGTGCGGGAAGCCTATGAACATGAACCTGCGCAGCGATGCTGCCTTTGTGGAGGACGCGGGCTGGCACCGGGCGGCCCGGCGGTATGAGGCGTTTATCGGGCGCATGGACGGGGGGCGCGTGCTGTTTTGGGAGCTGGGGGTTGGGGCAAACACGCCGGTGATTATCAAGTACCCCTTCTGGCGGATGACGCATCAGAATCCGGAAGCAGTGTATGCCTGCGTAAATTACGGGGAGGCGTATGCGCCGCGGGAGATTGCGGGGCGGTCGATTTGCATTGATGGGGATATCGGGGAGACACTGAAACAATTATAAGGCAGCAGATTCCGTTCCTTCATCCGCCATATGGAATGTTGCCTGCTTTCAAAAAATATATGATTTTGAAATTAACCTCCTGCATATACTATAGATTGTCAAATCTAAAAACAGAAAAATGCCAGAAGCTGCAAAAATCCTTTCCAAAGCTGCGCTGACATATTGAGCTGGTGTCTGTTTCATGATAAAATAGAACGGAAAACAGTATCAGGTTGCAAAAATCTTTTGCAAGGAGGTTATTGAATGGAGATTCGCAGAAATTTCTACCTGGATAAATTGATAAAAAGAAAGAACAACGGACTCATTAAGGTTATCACTGGTATTCGCAGGTGTGGTAAATCCTATCTGCTCAATAACCTTTTCTATCATCATTTACTGGAGAGCGGTGTGGATGCTGACCATATCATACGTTTTGCCTTTGACTCAGCGGACGACCTGTACCTGATCGGCGAAAGCCTTATTGGGATTGAGAAGGAAAAGCGTGGGGCAGACCCGGAAAAATTCATGGCTTATGTCCGAACCAAGGTCGTTGACGATGGAATGTATTATTTGCTGCTTGATGAAATTCAGATGTTGGATTGTTTTGAAGCAGTGCTGAACAGTTATCTGCGCAAGGATAATATGGATGTATTTGTGACAGGAAGTAATGCAAAACTCCTGTCAAAAGATATCGCTACTGAGTTTGCCGGCCGTGGTGATGAAGTTCATATGTACCCTTTGAGCTTTGCAGAGTTTATGTCTGTATATGAAGGGGATAAGTATATGGGACTGTCCGAATATATGCTCTATGGCGGTATTCCCTTAGTCGTTCTGCGTGCTGGGGCAAATGATAAAGCTGCGGCATTACAGAGTCTGTTCAGTGAAATATATATCCAGGATATAGTTAGGCGGAACCGTGTTAAAAACATCGGCGAATTGGAAGATCTTCTGAACATTCTTTCTTCTGCAATCGGCTCTCTGACCAATCCGGAGAAGCTTAAAAACACTTTTAGGACGGCGAAGAAATCTAAAATAACTGCCAATACCATTAAAAAGTATCTGGATTATTTTGAAGATTCATTCCTGATCGAGTCTGCGCAGCGCTATGACATCAAGGGAAAGGCATATATTGAAACCCCAAAAAAATATTACTTTTCTGACCTTGGACTTCGGAATGCAAGAATTAACTTTCGCCAGTTTGAACAGACCCATTCCATGGAAAATGTGATTTATAATGAGCTTCGTATGCGTGGTTACAGTGTGGACGTAGGAGTTGTACCTGTCGCTGAAAAAGATCGGAACGGGAAAGTAACACGTAAGCAGTTGGAAGTTGATTTTGTGTGTAATCTAGGTTCTTCCAGATACTATATTCAATCCGCCTACACTCTGCCTGATGAAGCAAAGCGCACGCAGGAGGTCAGACCATTCAGAAAGATTGATGATTCTTTCAAGAAAATCATCATTACCAGGGACATGGTGCCAACGCAGTATGATGAATATGGTATCCTGACCATAAACATCTATGATTTTCTGCTTGACCCGAAATGCCTTGAATATACTATTTTATGATAGTATAATAGATTGCAAGAATGGTTTCAAAAAAATAAAAATATTTATTTTTTGAAAGCGAGGGCGCATGTGAAAATAATAACGAGAACAGAGTATCTAAATAGAATCATCGAGTTAAATCAAACTCCGGACATTAAAATTATTACTGGTATTCGCCGGTCGGGAAAGTCAGAATTGATGAGGGCATACATTGAGTATCTGAAAGGTCATTTTGAAAACATCAATATCATTTTTATTGACTTTATGGATATGACCTATGAAAAACTCAAAGAATATCATTCGTTTCATGCGTATGTAGAAGAACATTATCAAGCGGGAAAAACAAACTATCTTTTTGTGGATGAAGTTCAAATGTGTCCGAGTTTCGAGCTGGCGGTCAACAGTCTTTATTCGAAGAGGAAATATGATATTTATATTACAGGTTCCAATGCATTTTTGCTGAGTACGGATCTGGCAACTCTATTTACCGGACGTTATATCGGGATTCATGTGTTCCCCTTCAGTTTTCGGGAATACTGCCGGTATTATGATGAAACAGATGATAAAGAGAAGTTGTTTGAGGCTTATTCCATAAGGGGGGGATTGGCAGGTTCTTACGTTTATAAAACAGAAGCAGACAGAATCCGCTATATCAAGGAGGTTTATGAAACAATCGTTACAAGAGATCTTGTGCAGAAGTATTCGCTGCCGGACACATTGGTTTTACAGCGGCTAAGCGAGTTTCTTATGGACAATATCAGCAATCTGACTTCTCCGAATAAGGTCAGTCAGCTCCTTACAGCGAATAAGACAATAACCAATCACGTAACTGTTGGCAAATATATCAAGTATTTGTGCAACGCTTTTGTCTTTTACGATATCAAACGATATGATATTCGTGGAAAGAAATATCTGGAAAGCTCTGAAAAATTTTATCTGTGTGATACAGGTATCCGGTATGCTGTTCTCGGGAGCAGAAATATGGATTACGGCAGAGTATATGAAAACATGGTCTGTATTGAATTGCTCCGCAGGGAATATGATGTATACGTGGGAAAGTTGTATCAAAAGGAAATCGATTTTGTAGTACAAAAAGGAGACGAAAAAATTTATATTCAGGTCAGTGACAATATATCAGATCCGAAAACGCTTGAAAGGGAGAGCCAGCCATTACTGCAAATTCGGGATGCTTATCCCAAAATGATTATTGCCCGGACACGGCATCCGAAATATAGCTATGAGGGGATTGAAATTTATGATATTGTCGACTGGCTGTTAGGAAAGACAGAAGCAGAGGGAAAAAATGGCAAGCTGCAGGAATGATTTTATTTTTGGCGCGCAATAAACAGAACGTCCCGGCATTATACCCTTATTGCAGTTGACAAGAACGGAATATTTAGGATATAATCCCGTCTTTGATAGTTAAAAAGAAAGAAACACCGCTGTAACGCCCATTCTATGCGGGTATTACAGCGGTTTCTTTTCGTTTTGAAATATAGGCTTTTTATTTTCCTTTGCTCTTTTTTTGTATTTCCCTCATTTTGCTCTTGGTGAGGAACTCGTAGTCCGTACTAAATCCACATGCCTCATGCAGTCTATGTATAAGTTTTGACATTGTATAGATAGGCATGAAACCTTGACCCAGTACATCCGCAAACTGATAGTCCTTTAGTTCCCTGAGTATCTGCTCACAGGTAAACTCCTTGTTGAGTTTCTTTTCCAGTATCCTGTATATCAGAAGCGCCAGAAAACAGATAAGGAAATGAGCCTTTATCCTGTCTTCACGATGAAGGTATACAGGGCGGGCAGTAAAATCAGTCTTCATGATCCTAAAGCAGGCTTCTATCTGCCACCGGCCTTCACTTACGTTAAGTATATCTGCAACGTCATCGTCGAAAAGGTCTGTGCATACGGCATATAGGCCGTCATACATAGCCTCTTCAGCTATCTTGGATTCATTAAGATAGTATAAGATGTCAGCTATCTCTCCGTCCTTTGTTACAGCATCCTTGGAAATGAATCTTGCTGGATCATTGGGGTTCTTTTTCTGTCTCTTATGGTTCCCGTCTTTCAGCATGGCTATGGCTCTTTCCACCTGTCTTTGCCTGATCTCCTTCTGGTACGCAGCATACTTGGGAGAGTAGGTTATGATGAGACGCTGTTCCAGCTTTTTGGAACTATAAGGTTCCTCTTTGTAAAAGAGCTGATCATAGTCATCCGAAGTAATATCATCAAGATCAACGAGCTTATTATCAGAGAGCCTGCGGAACCTCTGACGATTAAGAGCAAGCTCCTTATATTCGGCACTCAGCTTTTTTATAGACTGCGTGACTATAAAGGCTCTGTCCTTTGCATCATTAAGGATACGGTTATTCTCTGACGCAAGACCTGCATCAGAGCAGAAGATAAAGCGCTTGCATCCGAAATCATTTATCACTTTCTGTTCCAGAGGCTTCAAAGACTTCTGTTCATTCTGATTTCCTGGGAATAAAGAGAAAGCAAGAGGTATACCGTCTCCATCGGTAAACAATCCCATCTGTATGATGGGGTTAGGCCTGTGTTCCTTACTTTTACCGTATTTTTTATCCCCGTCTTCCTGTTCGATCTCAAAGTAATAATTGGTACAGTCATAGTAAAGGATATGGTCGTTACGTTTTATAACCTGGAGGCTGTTTTTATATACCTCAGACTGTATCAGGTCGCTCTCTTCAGCAAGTACACTTAATGCCCTGTATACATCATGAAGCTGATACTTTGGAGGCTCAAGGAAAGCCTGGGCAGCCTTATAGGATGAACATTTGCTTCCGGGATCCAGTACCCTTGTATATATAAGATCAGATAGTATGGCATTAAGGTCGTACTCATAGTGTCGCTTATCACGGATCTTTCTGCATACGGAAGGAAGCCTTAGCTCATGATAAATAGACTGCAGAAACAGATACCCTCCATCAAACTTTCGCCTCTCTCCATAGGGGATCCTTCTGTTAGGGTGAAACACGACCGGAAAGCAGTGATTCTCTTTTTCCAGCTCATACTTTTCAGTTTCTATCCTGGCCTGTTCCCTGGCCCAGGCCATAACGTCATCCCTTGTGGGACCATGCTCTTTTAAAAGTTCCTCCAGTGTTCCGAGTTTACGTATGGTCCTGGAAGTAGACTTTCCGTTAGCATCTATATAGGACTGCTTGATATAGAATGATTCCGCGTTCTTTGACTTTGAAGTATTGACTTTCATGGCATTCTTCCCCGCTACCTCTATTATAACATAAAAAGCCCAAAAAGCCTATATATAAAAACAAGAAATTTGACAAAAATAATAAGCCCACGAGGGCTTAAACTAAGGATTTCTAAGTTATCATTTCATTAGAGGGGTGTCAAACTCCCGTGAACGGATACAAGTTCTCTTTGACATGTGTCCCTGTCCTGTGCTATAGTAAAAACACCAATCGTATCTGTAAAGTCTGTATTCAAATGGGTGTTTTTACGCCTGTCAGATGGCTGTCTCGGCCGGATATTCAGATTGCAGGACTGCATTGAAAAAGCGAAGGAGATTTCGTATAATAGGGAGGGATGGGGATGAAGAGGACGCTGCAGTGGCATCCGGCGTTCCAGGCTGCCATGCAGATTGAACTGGCACAGGAAGCGGATAAGCTTCAGTTCCTGAAAGAGTTTAACCTGACAAATGGACCTCTGCGCGTGGATACCTTAGTTATCAAGGCGGACAGGGGCGTGCGGATTCAAAAAAGAATCGGCCGGATATTCCGACAGTATAACATTCTGGAGTATAAGAGCCCGTCAAAAAGCCACACGGTGAATGGATTTTTTAAGGTGATGAGCTATGCGGGGCTTCTCCAGTCAGGGACAGAGAGGGAGCGGGAGATCCCGCCGGAGGAGATAACCATTACGCTGGTGGGGGACAGGTATCCCCGCCGGCTTTTGGCATTCTTAAAAAAGCGGTATCAGGCGCGGGTTACGAAGGCATACCCGGGAATCTACTATGTGGAGGGCCTTTTATTTTCCTTACAGGTAGTGGTGCAGAGGGAGCTGGACAAGGAGGAGAATGTCTGGCTGAGCCGTCTGCGGGAGAACTTAAAGATGCGGGAGGATGTGGAGGTACTGGCGCATGCATACCGGGGGAAAGACCAGGATCCGCTGTACAGCGCGGTGATGGATCTGATTATCCGTGCAAACTGGAAGCTGTATGAGGAGGGAGAGAATATGTGTGATGCATTAAATGAACTGTTTGCTGATAAGTTGGAGAAAAAGTGGGAGGAAGGCAGGTATGAGAGCCTCCGCAACCTCTTAAAAAACAGTCCATCTCTGAATGTGGAGGAGGCGGCGAAGCTTCTAGGCTTTTCAAAAGAAATGCTGGAAGGCTATAAGAAACGATATTAGAGTGCGATATAAAATAAGGCCGCCATTCGCCGGATGCTACCCGCGAATGACGGCCTGTTTTCTATTTATCCATTCCCTGAAGCTTCTGGATTTCCCGCTGAATTTTTCTGCGCACCCCCTGGTTGTCTCTGCCGTTTACCGTTAAAAGGTACAGGCGCTTCTCCAGAAGGCAGATTTTTTCCTGATTTGTCATGGTGTCCTCCTTTATTCGATTACACATAATTGATGTTCCGGGACATCGATGTATTCTCCATTGTTCAGCAGCACGCCGTAAAGGCCGTCGCTGCTTCCGATAATCTGTCCGCGGACATATGCCGTTTTGCTGTAATCCGTCCATACGCGGACGGAAATAATACGGGATTCACTGGAAAGCCGAATGCTCATATAGTTCCTCCTTTCAGCTGCAGCGCATCAGTACCATCGGGTGATGGGCAGTTCGTTATTTATCCCCTTTGTGGCGAGGATCTGGTGCAGGTCGATGATTCCGTTGTGGAAGGTGGCCGCGCAGGAGTTTAAATACAGCTCCCACATGCGTGCGAACCGCTCGTCAAATTTCCACGCGATTTCCTCACGGTTTTTCTGATAATTTTCCGCCCAGCAGAGCAGGGTCTTTGTGTAATGGAGCCGAAGATTCTCCACATCCAGGATGTGGAAATTATTTTCTGCCATGGAATGAACCATTTCCCGCAGGCTTGGGACGGTCCCGCCGGGGAAAATATATTTTTTGATCCACGGATCGCCAGGATGCTCTTTAAGTGCGCTGATGAAATGCAGGAGATAGAGCCCGCCCTGCTTCAGCACCATAGACGCACAGTCATTGAAGAGCTGGTAATTTTTTCGCCCTACATGTTCAACCATTCCTACGCTGACAACGCGGTCAAACTGCATATTGGTTTCCGGAAGCTCCCGGTAATCCATCAGCCGCACCTCCAGCTGGTCCTCCAGCCCTTCTTTTTGGATCTGGTCCCGGAATTTGTTCAGCTGTTCACGGCTTAATGTGATTCCCATTCCGCGTATTTTGTATTTTTTTGCTGCTTCAATCAGCAAATAACCCCAGCCGCAGCCGATATCGAGAAGGCTCATCCCCTCTTTCAGATAAAGCTTCTGAAGGATATAGTCCGTTTTGTTTACCTGGGCCTGGTAGAGGGTGTCGTCCGGATTTTTAAAATATCCGCAGGAATAGCTCATGGTTTCGTCAAGCCAGAGCGCATAAAAGTCATTGCCTATATCGTAGTGGCTGGAAACCTCTTTTTCCTGGTTTTTCTTAGAAGACGATGGAAACAGCAGTTTTTTTAGCGCACTTTCATCCGTTGAAAATTTTCCCATCTGTCCAAGAAAATGATCCGGCGCGTGATACAGGCTTCCCTCGATTTCCAGATTCCCATCCATATAGGCCTCGCCAAGGGCTAGGGAGGTGCTGGTTATCAGCGCCGACAGGGGAATGTTCTTGTTGAATTTTACGGTGAAAACCGGCGTGTCCTCCCCGATCTGGTATTCGTTTTCTTTAAATTTTACTGTAAATGGATGCTTGTCAAATTTTCTCAAAAAAGAGATTAAAGCAGTTTCTTCAAACATTTCTTTCCCTCCTCGTCGCTATGCGGTTCGCGCCGGAAAAATGGCGGCAGCCGGCATTTTTGACGGCGTCGATTATATATACGATCAGAAATTTTCTGCTGTCCAGCAGGAAAATAGCAGGCCGTTTCATGCTTCCCACCTCCTTCAAAATGGAAAGTCAAAGGTTTATTTAAACACAAAAAAGCCCGGCTATTTTTTCAAATAACCGAGCGCACTCGATATCTT
>DVJD01000061.1 GCA_018710785.1 Candidatus Fimimorpha excrementavium | reverse complement strand
CTCCTTCCATTATAATATGTATATCTGCGCAGATACCGTTTCCCGTTCGTGGTCAATGAGTCGGGATAAGCACCAGAAACGCCCTGTTTTCAGGGATTTCCTGTGTTGTCCTTATTATAACTCACTCACATCCCCTGTACGATTCCTCCTGTCTTTTCCAAGAGCTGGGGATCCGTGACCTGAAGGACAATTTCTTTATTGCCCCCGCTGCCGGAAGGGTTTACCTCCAAAATGGAGATGGCATAATCATTTTGGACACCATCCAGTGTGGTCCGTATGACCGCTTCCCCCGTGCGGACCTCTTCTTTTGCAGCCACCTCCACCCATTCCTGATCCACACTTGTGAGGAATGCCTCCGTCACGGTTCCAAATATTCCGCACTGTGTGTTGGAAGAGATATCCCCGCACTCTGCTTCCTTTCCATAGCATATGACTCCAGCCAGAGAACCGGGATTTCCGGCTTCTCCTTTGATAATGCTTCGTATCTGCGTCTGATAAAGTTCCCCGTCTGAGATGGCCACCAGTTTGCCGGTATCGATATCGCTGATTCCATGCCCAAGGGCGCCGAAATTTCTATTTTCATCAATATAGGTCATGGTTCCGATGCCCTGCGTATCATCTCTCACCCATATCCCCAGCTGGTATTCCCCGGGAGATGTGTTCACCGGTTTCACACGGATATTCATCGTCTCTCCATCCCGGCGGATGGTCAGTACGGCATCCGCTCCGCCGCCGTTTTCCACCATCTGAAGCAGTTCTTCTTTCTCATTGATCGCAGTTCCATTGTAAGCCAAAATATAATCCCCGGCCCGGATAATATCTTTTGCCGGTTCCTCTTCCATACCAGTCTGGCTGATCACCGTCGATGTCCCTATGACCATAATCCCATCGGTCTGCATATAAATTCCGATGGGCATGCCGCATGGGATGACCCTTTCTCCGTCTTCTGCCTTTGCGTTCAGAGAAATGCCGCCTGCGCCGGACAGCGCCAGACAGCATATGACGGCCCACAGGGCCAGTATCGTTCGTTTTTTCGTCTTCCTGTTCCATTCTTTCATTGCTTCCACCCTATCCTTTCCTGATGTTCAAGGATAGTATGTGACAATTCCCCGAATGTACTCTAGTGAGATTTTGTACGCTTTGCCATATCTTTCATTTCTTCTGCATTTTTTAAGACAGTATCGGTAATCTCGCTGCCTCCCAAAAGTCTGGCCAGCTCACAGATGCTTTCTTTTTCATCCAGCTGGCGGATGTGAGTTGTGGTCGTATTTTGATCCGTTGTCTTTTGAATCAGAAAATGCCGGTCCGCCATGGAAACAATCTGCGGCAGATGACTGATACAGATGACCTGGCGGGTGTTTCCGATGATCGAGAGTTTTTCTGACACCTTCTGGGCAGTTCTCCCGCTGATCCCGGCATCGATTTCGTCGAAAATCAGCGTCATAATCCGATCGCTGTCCGCCAGAACCGACTTAATCGCCAGCATGATACGCGACAGTTCTCCTCCCGAAGCCACCTCCCTAAGCGGACGGATGGCCTCTCCCGGATTGGTGGAAATCAAAAATTCCACCCCATTGCTGCCTTTTTCCGTAAATGTTTCTTCATCGGTCACATGGATTTCAAACCGGACATCCAAAAAGTTCAGATCAATCAGGGCTTTCCGAAGGACGTTCTCCAGCTGTCCGGCAAACATTCTGCGGATCTCTCCCATGCGCCCTGCACATTCCTTCATTTTTTCCAAGGCTTTCTTTTCTTCCCTCTCCAGCGCGGCCTTGTGCTGCTCAAAATTCTGAAGTCTCTCGTATTCTCTCTTTTTTTCTTCCAGAACCTCCTGGATCCGCTCGATGGTAGAACCGTATTTATCTTCCAGATGATGGATCAGATCCAGACGCTTCTGCACTTCATACAGACGTTCCTCATCGACTTCCATGCTGTCAAGTCTTCCGGAGATTTCTCTCTTAATATCTGTGAGGAGAGCCTCCAGGTCCAGGATCTGGTCCTGAATCCCCTGAAGGGAATCATCAAACGGCAGAATTCCGGCCATAATATGCGCACAGGATCCCACCGTCTCCAGGGCTCCCGAAGGATTTTCATCCCCGAGGCCGCTTTGGATTTTCATCAGACCTTCGGCGATCTGTCTGGCATGGGACAGACGGGAATACACCTGGGTCAGTTCTTCCTCTTCTCCCGGCTTTAAGTCTGCCTCTTCGATTTCATTCATTTCAAATTCGAGAAAGGACAGTTCTCTTTTTCTCGTCTCTTCATCAGAAGTATATGCAGACCGTTCTTTTTTTAATTGGAGATAGGTATGATAGGCTTTGGTATATGCTTCCTGAATTGGCAATAACTTTGATTTGGCATAAAGATCCAGAATTTCCATGTGTTTGGAAGGATAGAGCAGGGACTGATGTTCATGCTGACCATGAATATCAATGAGCATGCCGGAGATTTCCCGCACTTTGGAAGCAGGCACACTTTCTCCGTTTATTTTACTGATGCTCCTGGTATCCATGATCTTTTTGCTGATGATCAGCTGACCATCTTCCGGCTCAATATCCATTTCCCTTAATTTTTTCAAAATCTCATCGTCCGATACGGAAAAGACAAGCTCTATATATGCATATTCCGCATGTTTCCGAATGATATCTTTCGGCACTTTTCCTCCCAACGCAATATTGACGGACCCGATAATGATAGACTTACCGGCTCCGGTCTCCCCGCTTAAAATATTCAGGCCTGAATCAAACAGAACTTCTGCTTCCTGAATCAGCGCCAGGTTTTTCACATACAGACTTTCCAACATAATTGTCTTACTTTGGTTCCTTTCTACTCCGTGATTAATTTCCTTATCTGATCCATCACAAGAATGGTCTGATCCACACTGCGCACCGCACACATAATCGTATCATCTCCGGCGATGCATCCGACGATCTCATGAAAGTGAAACGCATCCAGGGCGGCGGCGGCGGCCATGGCCATACCGGAAACGGTTTTAATCACTAAAATATTTTGTGCCATATCCATACTTACAAAGCTGTCCTTCAGGACGCGGATATACTTTTCATTGGCAGGATCCACGTGTTCCTGCCGTATGACATATTTTTGTTTCCCGCCGTCCGTACTGATTTTGACCAGCTTCAGCTCACGGATATCTCTGGACACCGTCGCCTGTGTCACCTGATAGCCTGCCTCGTTCAGTTTCTTTGCCAGCTCTTCCTGGGTTTCTATCTCATACTTTCCGATGAGTTCCACAATCATTTTATGTCTTTTTACTTTCATGGTGCCTCCTTTTTCGCGGCCGCCGGACTGTTCTACACACACTGCCTACTGATCTGCCATTTTTCTGCGCAGCGTTTCCAAAAAACTAATTCTGCTGATCTTCACCAGTTTTGCCTTTTTCTCCGATCCCGCTATCCGCAGCACATCCTCATTTTGGAGCGGTGAAAATGCATCCGCATCAAAATTTGCCACCGGAATCGTATCTTTGGCAGTGTCGGGATGTTTCACATGAATCTCAATCTCCACATCGGATGGAAGCACAATGCTTCTGGCATTCAGTGTATGGGGGCTGATGGGCGTCAGTATGATCATATCTGAGGTGGGCATGATAATGGGACCGCCTGCCGATAAGTTGTATGCGGTGGAACCGGTCGGTGTGGCCACGATCATTCCGTCCGCCTGATAGTGATTCAAATATTCTCCATCCACATAAATATCAAATCGGATGACGCGCAGACTGCCGCTTCGGCTCAGCACAATATCATTCAGTGCCACATCTTCATGAATTTCCTTTCCTCCCCGGACCACCTGCCCGCAAAGCATCAAGCGTTCTTCGATAAAATAGCGGTCCTCCATCATGGCATCCAAGGCCGGAAAAATAGACGCGGTATCAATCTCCGCCAGATATCCGAGCGTTCCCATGTTGATTCCCAGAATCGGCAGCCCCCGATCCTTCAGATCTTTGGCTGCCTGGATAATCGTACCGTCGCCGCCAAGGACGATGACGCATTCCACCTCCTTCGGAATCAGCGAGACATCCGTATAGCGAAATTTTCTATGGCTTGCCGCCTGTTCTTTTGAACAATCGGACGAACGGGTTCCTTCCTCTTCCGTCTCCTCATAAATCCAGCACTTTTTTCCTCTCTTTGTCAGATATTCCCGAATTCCCCGGGCGCAGCCGTATGTATCTTTCTTTTCCGTATTTGCTATAATATAAAAATTTTCCATAACTCCTGCCTTTTTATCCCTTTTGGCTGTCCGTCCTTCCTCCTGTGTTTTTCCTGTACCTGTCGGCCGCCCCGTCACAGCGTCTGATGGGAGCGTTCCACCAGTTCTCTGACATCCGGATCCGGCCGCATTTGTTCTTCCTGCGTGGGAGAATTCTGAAGGTACAGCAGGTATTCGATATTTCCTTCCGGTCCTTTGATGGGAGAAAACTCCAGATTCAGCACGGCGAATCCGATGGATCTGGCATATCCCATCACCTGGCGGATCACTTCTTCATGGGTGGATCGTTCCCTCACCACGCCTTTTTTTCCGACCTTTTCTCTGCCGGCCTCAAACTGCGGTTTGATCAGGCAGACAATCTGGCCCCGTTCTTTCATCAAAGCCTTCACCGGCTCCAGAACTTTGGTCAGAGAAATAAAGGAAACATCTATGGATACAAAATCCACCGGTTCTCCCACATCTTCCGGCGTCACATAACGGATATTCGTCCGTTCCATACAGATGACCCGCTCATCATTGCGCAGCTTCCAATCCAGCTGTCCATGCCCCACATCGACGGCGAACACCTTAACCGCTCCATTCTGAAGCATGCAGTCTGTAAAACCGCCCGTGGAAGCTCCCACGTCCATACAAACCTTTCCTTCCAGTTCCACGCCGAAACTTGCAATGGACTTTTCCAGCTTCAGCCCGCCTCTGCTGACATATTTAAGCGTACTTCCGCGCACCTCGATGGGCGCGTAAATATCGAATGTGGAACCGGCCTTATCCTCCTTCTGTCCATTGACATAGACTTGTCCGGCCATGATAATCGCCTTTGCCTTTTCCCTGGAAGGAGCCAGCCCCATATTTACCAGCAAAACATCCAAACGTTCTTTCATACCACTACTCAATCTCTCCTTCTATCCTTCCCGCGATACTTTTGGCATCCATTCCAAGCAGCTCCTTCAGTGCCTCCACATTTCCATGTTCCACATATACATTGGGAATCCCAACAGGAATCGTCTTTGCCCGATACCCCTTTTCGCTGATATGGGCGGCTATCCGCTCTCCCACTCCGCCGCCCAGGACATTTTCTTCCATGGTGACAAACAGATCATGGTCCGCTGCCAGCTCATCCACGATTTCTTTATCCCAGGGCTGTGCAAAACGCATATTGACCACGGTCGACGCGTATCCCTTTTCCTCCAGAATCTCCCTCACTTCCATGGCGGTCTGCACCATGGTTCCCAGTGCCAAAAGCGCGATTTTCTTTCCTTTTACAAGCACTTCACTTTTTCCAAGGGAAATGGGCTCCCGATATTCCCGCAGCCCCTTATATACCGTTCCGCGCGGATAGCGGATGGCGATGGGGTGGTCATACCCTGCCGCAAAATCAAACGCATCCATCATCTCATACTTGTTTTTCGGCGCAAACACACACATATTCGGCATACTCGTAAGATAGGAGAGGTCGAAGATACCCTGATGGGTTTCTCCGTCCGCTCCCACAAGTCCGGCCCGATCCACAGCCAGGATCACGGGCAGATCCTGGATACAGACATCGTGGAGGATCTGATCATAGGCCCGCTGAAGGAAGGAAGAATAGATCGCCACTATGGGCTTCATGCCTCCCGTGGCCAGTCCGGCAGCAAATGTGATGGCATGCTCCTCCGCGATGCCCACATCGAAAAAGCGGGACGGATACAGCTTGGAAAACCGCGTCATCCCTGTTCCCTCGGGCATGGCGGCGCTGATTCCTACGATGCGGGAATCCTTCTCTGCCAGGTTGCACATCATCCTTGCAAAAATATCCGTATAGGTCGCATGCTTTTTCGGCACTTTGGGAAGGCCTGTGGAAATATGAAAGGGTTCCACTCCGTGAAATCTGCACGGATTTAACTCAGCCGGTTCATATCCTTTTCCCTTTTTGGTTTTCACATGGACAATCACCGAGCGCTTCATCTTCTTGGCCGCTGCTAAAAATTTCATCAGCTGATCCATATCATGCCCATCCACCGGTCCCAGGTAGGTGATCCCCAGATTTTCAAACAGCATGCCAGGAATCACCATCTGCTTGATGGTGTCTTTTGTCTTGCTGATCCGTTTCACCAAAGGATCCCCTATGACGGGAATCCGAAGCAGGGTGTCGGAAATCTCCTGTTTCAGATTATTGTACCCTTCGTCCGCCCGCAGTTTTCCAAGATAACTTGACATGCCGCCGACATTCTCCGAAATCGACATCTGATTATCATTCAGTATAATAATAAAATTTTTCTTCAGCTGTGCTGCATTGTTCAGCGCTTCATATGCCATTCCGCCTGTCATGGCCCCGTCGCCGATGACGGACACCACATAGTAATCTTCCCCGGACAGTTCTCTGGCGTACACCATGCCAAGCCCCGCCGATATGGATGTGGAACTGTGACCCGTATCAAAGCTGTCAAAATCGCTCTCTTTTCTCTTTGGAAAACCGCTTAAGCCTCCGGACTGGCGCAGCTTGTCAAATCCATCTTTTCTTCCGGAAAGCAGTTTATGGGTATAAGCCTGATGCCCCACATCCCAGATGATTTTATCTTTCGGCAAATCAAACGCAAGATGCAATGCCATGGTTAACTCCACAACGCCCAGATTGGAAGCCAGATGGCCCCCCGTCACGCTGATTTTTTCGATTAAAAATTCCCGGATATCTTTTGCCAGCTCCGGCCATTCCTGGGGCTGCAGGTTTTTGATATCATTGGGGTGATTGATTTTTTCCAGCATATTGCATCCCTCGATTATTTTTCTCTGGTAATCAGCATCTGTATGAGCTGAAGCAGAAATTCATTTTCTCCAGGAAGGCCTTTCAGCACTTCTATGGCTTTTCTGGAGATCTTCTCCACATCGCTTCTGGACTGCTCAAGGCCATGAAGCGTTACATAGGTGGTCTTTTGATTCTTTTCATCACTGCCCACCGGCTTCCCGAGAATCTCTGTCGTGCTGGTGAGATCCAGAATATCATCCTGGATCTGAAAGGCCATCCCAACGAGGGAAGCGGCATATTCTGTCTGCTTGATGCTTTCCTCATCGGCTCCGGCCAAAACGGCGCCGATCATCATGGAAGCCTCCAAAAGCGCTCCCGTCTTCAGACGGTATACAAAATCCAGCTGTTCCTCCGTCATGGGCTTTTCCGTCATCTCCACATCCACCGTCTGTCCGCCGATCATTCCATACATACCGGTTTTTCCGGCCAGAATCTGAATCGCGCGGCCGACTCTCTCAGGATGCCTGGTATCCGAAAATGCTCCCGCCGCTGTCTCAAAGGCAAAGGTCAGCAGCGCATCCCCTGCCAAAACCGCCATATCATATCCGAATTCCACCCAGGTGGTCTTCCTCCCCCTGCGGTATTCATCATTATCCATACACGGAAGGTCATCATGGACCAGGGAGGATGTGTGAATCATCTCGATGGCTGCCATAAACGGAAAAATTTCCGGTCCGTCTCCGCCGAATAAGCGGTATGTCTCTTCCATCAGCATCGGGCGCAGACGCTTTCCTCCTGCGCAGACACTGTAATTGGATGCCTGAACTATTGTTTTCTGAAATCCCTTTTCTTTCGGGAGATACGTTTTGATTAATTCCTCAATCCGCAACGTTTTCGCTGCCAGTTCTTCCTTCCATGTCACTTTCTTCACCGCTTTCACTGAGTATTTTTATTTTCTTTTCCACTTTATCAATCTGCTTGCTGCAGCTTTTGATCAGCTGAATGCCCTTCTCGAAACTGGCCAGAGACTCTTCCAGACTCTGGCTCTTCGTTTCCATATCCTGAATAATGGCATTTAACTGTTCCAATGTTTCATCAATCGTCATAGCCTGTCCTCTTTTCCAGCAAATGTTCCGGCTCCCTGCTTTCTCTCGTATTTACCGTCACATTCAATTTTCCATCTTTCAGACGAAGCGTAACGCGGCTTCCCGGATCCGCCTGCTTTACCGATTCCAGCGGTTTTTCCTTTTCATCCATGGCCCACACATAGCCCCCGCTTAACCTGGCCAGGGGAGACAGCCCATTGAGCCTGGCAGCTGCCACCTCCAGCACATGGCGGCGGGTTTCCACCTTCCTCTCCATCGCTGCCAAAAGCCGGTCCTCCAGATCAGCCAGATATTGTTTTTCCTGCAAAAGCCGGTTTCCCGGATGCAGGAGCCGGAGATTCAGAAGCGATTTCTCCACCTCTGAGCGATACCGAAACACCCTGTCCATGGCAGCGGCCTCCAGCCTTCGTTTCTGCTCCTTTAATTTCTCTTCAAACGCTGCATAATCGAAGACCGCCAGCTCCGCAGCTGCTGACGGCGTAGGAGCCCTCATGTCTGCCACAAAATCGGCAATCGTAAAGTCCGTCTCATGCCCCACGGCTGAAATAACAGGCGTCTCGCAGTCAAAAATAGCCCGCGCCACGCCTTCATCATTGAACGCCCACAGATCCTCTATGGAACCGCCTCCCCTTCCCACGATCAGGCAGTCCAGCCCCAGGGAATCCAGGTACGTGATCCCGCGGATGATGCTCTCCGGCGCCCCATCGCCCTGAACCAGGGCCGGATACAGGTATAACTGTACATAGGGGTTTCTCCGGGAGGAAATGTGTATCATATCCTGGATAGCAGCACCTGTGGGTGCCGTCACGATCCCGATTTTTGTGGCATGGGATGGAATCGGCTGTTTATATTCCGGAGCAAACATACCCATATCCGAGAGTTTCTGCTTCAGCAGCTCAAACCGGTGATACAGGTCTCCCGTCCCATCGGGTCTGACCTGGGTCACATACATCTGGTATTTGCCGTCCCTCTCATAGACGCGTATGCTTCCGCCTGCCACCACACTCTGCCCCTCTCTCATGCGGAAGGTCAGATTTTTGGCATTTCCCGCAAACATGACGCAGGCGATCATACTGCTGTTATCTTTCAGTGTAAAATAGATATGGCCGCTGGTATGATATTTACAGTTGGAAATTTCTCCTTTGATCAAAATCCGGTTCAGCGCATAATCCTGGGAAAACATGTTGCTGATATACGCCGTCACCTGCTTTACTGAATAAATGCTTGCCATCGTTTTTCTTTACTCGCTGATTAATTTTGCCAGAATCCCATTGACGAACTGGGGAGATTCGGCGCCGCCGTATTTTTTTGCCAGCTCCACGGCCTCATTGATCGCCACTTTTCCCGGTACCTGATCGTCATACAGCATCTCATACAGGGCCAGGCGGAGAATGGTCAGCTCCACTTTTCCCATCCGGTTCAGTTTCCATCCCTTTGCCACCGCGGCAATCTTCTCATCCAACTGCGGAATCAGAGGAAAAATCTCCTTTGACTTTCCTGCCAGAAGCTGGCGTGACGCCTCATCCAGTCCCTCTTCATTTTCCAGGAAATTGGCGATCTGTTCTTCCAGTTCTTCTCCCTCATAAAAATTTCCATGGAATAAAAGTTTAAATGTATATTCTCGCAGTTCTCTTCTTAACATGTATTTGATTCTCCTATATTTCTTTTCTTAATTTCATCCGCACGCCTGATCTCTTCACGCAAGGGGATTGTCCTGCCTGTCAAAATTCCTGGACAGAAGGAAAATGGGTGTCATTCCTGGCACCCATCTTCTCCTCTCTTAATTGTCCATGTTCACTCCGGCAATGGTGATATTCACATCAAGGACTTCCAGTCCAGTCATATTCTCAATTGCTGTTTTTACTTTATCCTGCACTTTTGCAGATACCTCCGGAACACTGTATCCATACTGTATATTCAGGGACAATTTGACGGATACCGTAGAATCCACGACCTCCACTTCCACTCCCTTTGAAAGGTTTCTCATTCCCAGTTTGGAAATCAGCTCTCTCGTCAGATTACCGGCCATGGAAGCCACACCTTCCACTTCTGTCGCAGCAAGCCCGGCGATGATCGCCACCACTTCATCCGCGATTCGAACTTCCCCGATTTTATTTTCTGTTTCGACGGTATATGCACCTTTCTCTTGTTCTTTACTCACAACGGTACCTCCTGCGATGCGCTCTCTCTGCGAAATATCTGCGCCGAACCCGGCGCGGGCATAGTTACTCTGTGGTTATTATACCAAATTTACAACATTTTGCAAATCCTTTTTCAAGGCAGGATGCGGTCAGGTCGGCCTATGGCTGCACTTCCATCAGCGTGATCACAATATTCGCCACATCCACGTCGGTTTTTCTCTTCACGATGTCTTCCACCTGGGCCCGTTCTGCATCGGACAATTCCTGCCGACAGATGACCACGTCTGCCTGTTCGTCATTGATGCTCACCACTGCATTGTTAAATCCTTTTGCCTGGAGCATATTTTCCGCTGCGCTTTCCTGATCCGCAATCTCCGTCATGCGCACCATATTGTCGATGGCGGCCTGCTTTTCTTCCGATGCAATGGATTCGTTGTTGATGACTTCCAGCAGGGTATCTTTATTTTTCCCCCGTACCTGTTCCCTATTCATCCGCACCTGGGCCAGAAAATCGGAGACGGTCACGCCATTGGTCAGGACCGCTTCGCCGGGATTGGACTCGTAGTCCAGACTGGCGATATCTTCCAGGGTGGCATCTGCCGCCTCCTCCGGCTGTCCGGAAGTCTCTGCGGCATCACCGGTCGGATCCGTCTGCGTTTCAGCGGCCGCATTCTCCGGCGCCTGCGCTTCTGCATTCGCCTGTTCCTGGCTTAGCACCTCCTCATTTTGAGACTCCGACGCCTGGGTCTGAGCCGCCTGATTGGTGTCCATCGGTGCGACGCCTTCTCTCCCCGCATATGTAAGATATCCGGCCACAGCAATCATGACAGCCAACGCTGAAACTACCACCTGATTTTTCCGAAACATTTTTTTCACTTTGCCTACTCTCCTTTACCCATTATCATTTTTCCTTTTTAATACTTTAATTTTATGTGGGGAAACATCAAATAATGCCTGAAGTGCATCATTTATTTCTGAAACAATCTGGGGAGAGTCCGCGCCGTCTGCCAAAACCACGATGCCTTCCACCACCGGTTTTTTTTCCTGTATCACATAGGGTTCCTGTCCATCGGAACTTCCCCCTGAAAGCACGGTATCTTCCTGCCTGCTCTCCTCATCCGTAATCCGTTTGCCGCCCTGGGCATCTTCTTCTGTCACCTGACTTTTCTGATAATTCGTATTTTTATCCAGCACCTTTTCCTCGGACGCTTTCAGCGTGATCATGACCTCTGCCTTTCCCACGCCGTCCATGGACTCCAGCACATCGGTCAGGCGTTCCTCCAGCTCTTCTTCATAGCTTTTGCCTTCACTGCTTTGGGCGGACTTTGTCGACTGCACATCAGCCGGAGCTTCGCTGCTGTTTTTCTCCCCCGGAAAGGAAAACAGCAAAAGTACGGCCCCGGCGGCTGCAATCAGCACGATTTTATCCATGGTCAATTTTCTGAATGAAAACTTTTTCTTTTCTTCCTTCTCCTTTTTTTCCATTTTCCCTCACATTCTGCAGCCCGTTATCCATCGCAGGCAGCCGTTTCACCCGGCAAGAGAAACCGACACCTGTTCCGGATCCGCCGAAATCATATCCGCCGCTTCCTCCCGGACGGTTTCCATGAGCTGCCGTTTCTCTGCTTCCCTTTTTTCCCGCTTTGATGTTTCCTGACTGGCTTCTTCGCTGCCGTCCGCTTCCCCCACCCAAACCTGGATCTGGTTTCCGGAAATTACCACAGGCGCTTCTACGGTTCCCTCTTCCCGCGTTTCTGCCAGCGTGATGGCCACACTCTGGATCTGTCCATAGTCTTCGGATGTCTCATCCATGTTAAAAGTCACTTGACAATCGGTCACCTCCATTCCTTCCTGCCTGACCAAAGAGTCAATCTGCTTTGTAATCTGCCCGGCTGCCTGTTCCTCCAGCTGACCGGTGATGCTGGTCTTACGGCTCTCTTCCGCTTCCTTCATCTGTTCCTCCAAAGCACTGTCTCCCATCCGATCCATATAAGACTGAAACGAGCGAAACAAAGAGGTATCCAGGGAAAACAGCTCTAAAAACGGCCGGATGACCAGGATAAGAACCAGCAGTCCGGTATAAAACCGAATATATTTTTCAAAATGATTTTTTGGAAGTATCCGCACCGCCGCGGCTATGAGTATCATACATACGGCCAGATTTCTTACCCATTCCATCAAAACGTCCATCCATTCCTCATTTCCTGCCTTTACAGGCGCTATCCAAAATATGCCGCATTGGTAAAACTGCACACAAGGGCAATTGTGATAAAAAATAAAAGGGCAGCGGAGCAGGCGGTTTTTAAAAGCATCTGAATCCCGTCCCCCACGCTGCTGACACAGCGAACCATCCTGGGATCTGATATGGGCTGGATGACGGCTGCTGCCAGACGGTACATCAGCGTTAAAACCGTCAGTTTCACAACAGGAACCGCGCAAAGAACCAGAATCACAACCAGGGCGGCGGCGCCGATTCCATTTTTGATTAAAACACCGGATCCCACCACCATCTGGGCAGCAGTGGAGGCCCCGCTTCCGATTCCGGGAATAAAGGAGAGTATTTTTTTCAGTCCCCCCATTTTGGCCGCATCCACAAAGGGAAGAATCAGCCCCTGAATCAGCTGGATTCCTATCACAAGTCCCATCATGGTTTTTAATCCCCAGGCAATCACCGTATGAATCAATTCCGCAGTTTTGGACAGAAAGTCCTCCCCGGAAATATCATTGACAAAGCGGATCACCAATTCCGCATAAATAAGGGGAATCAAGAGGTACAGCATGCCCCATTCCACTGCCGCAATCATGAGCAGGGCCATTTGATAAAATGCCATGGAAGAAAGACTTCCGCTCACAAAGGCCACGGAAAGAAAAAAGGCCGGGATCAATGCCTTCATAAATTCCAGCAGCAGACGGATCATGTCCGCCGCTATCTGCCCGGCCAGTCCAAAGGAAGCGGCCAGAATGGAAAGCATCATCAGATACGTAATAAAAAAAGCGGTCTGGGCAATCTGACTTTCCTGAAAAATAGCTGCAAAATTGGAAAACAATGCGCCGGCGGCGGCAATCATAAATACCTGAAGCACACCTTCCTTATTTTTTTCGATTTCATCCCACAGATATTCTGCCGCCTCTTTCAATAGCATCCGAAACATCTGGTCCGTATCACCGGTCAGCAGCTCATACACCACTTCCCCGAAAGACAGTTCCACCTCTTCTTTTTCCAAAACCTGTTCGATCTCAGAAAAATCATAGGCATCCATCTCCTCTCCCAGCGCCGGGTCTTCTGCCCTGGCAAAAAGGGCCGTACACCAAAAAATGATCACAGCTGCCATGATCCAAACTCCTCGCTTCACCTCCGCCTCCTTCCCTTTTCAGCTCAAAAAATCGGTAATGGTTTCCAAAAGCGCCAGAATGACCGGAAGGCTGAGCCCCATGATGGTCAGCTTCGCGAAGATTTCAATTTGACCCGCTATGGAGTGATATCCCGCATCTCTGCAGATGTTGCACGCAAATTCTGACAGATACGTAATGCCGATCATTTTTACCAGGATCCCCACATACGCAGAATCAATGGAAATATAACTTTGAATCTGGTTGATTGTCTTCGTAATGGTATCCAGTTTGCTCAGCGTAAAAGCAAAAATCAAAATCCCCGCTGCCAAAGCGATATAATTGCTGTACTCTGCCTTCACCTGTTTCAACTGCATGGCCAGCAGCGCAGACACCAACCCAATCGCCGCCACCTTTAACATTCTTTTCCTCCTTCCGCCTCCCGTTCCATCCCATCCCGTCTGTCATCGGAAGATTCACAGACTGTTTCGTTCTCTTTGGGCGTCCGGGTGGATACGGACTTTGAATCACAGGGAAAATAAACTCTTGATCGCATGGAACAGATCACTGATATACGGAACAATCCAGAATAAAACCAATACGAGACCGGCAAGGCTCGTCAAAAATGCCAGTTCTTCCCTGCCGCTGTGCTTCAGTACCTGACTGACCACAGAAACCAATATCCCCACTGCGGCTATTCTAAAAATCAAATTAATATCCATCGCATTCCTCCCGGGTTCTTTCCTGCCGTCGTTTCCTGATTCATATCATAATCACAGCCAGCAAAAGGCCGCTGACAATCCCCAGGCAGCTGGCAATCCTGCACTGTCCCGGAAGACGCCTTCTTGAATGTTCAATCTCCGCTTTCCATTCCTCCAAAAATAAATCAATGCTGGACGTCTGCATTCGTTTGTCCTGATATCCCAGATGATTTCCCATGGTCAGAAGCAGTTTCTGATCCTCTTTGTTCAAATAGGAATAGGCAAAATACTGTTTCAGCGCTTTTCTCCAAATGACACCGAAGGGCAGTCCGCTGCCATCCTCCATTTTTTCCGCAATCCCCATCAGCAATTCTTTCAGTCCACCATCCATCCGCATTCCCACCGACCGAATGGCCTCCGGAAGTACCAGGCCATGATATTCCACCTCTCCGCGAAGCATCAGAAATACCCGGCTGATCCCATTCAGCTCTTCCAGCCTTCCCCGAAACCGATCTGCCGTCAAAATTCCTCCCAGGGACATTCCTCCCACCAGACAAATACTTCCGATCACCCGGATTAGCAGGCTAATCTTTTCCAATCTCCTTCCCCTCCCCTCTTCTCTGCCAGATCACCTTTCCTGTTCCATCCATGATACAGTATGTATTTCCCGGATTTTGTCTGCTGTTTAAAAGAATGAAACGATCAAACATCCGTTCTTCCACCATTTTTTTCAATACCGGTTTTGCCAGAAGATCCTGAAAGGAACTGCCGTGTACGGTGGCGATCAGTCGGCATCCGCAGTTTGCGGCATATTCCATGGCCTCCAGTTCTTCCCTGCTGCCAATCTCATCCACAGCCACCACCTGCGGCGCCATGGTCCGAATCAGCATCATCATCCCCTGGGCCTTCGGACATCCATCCAGCACATCCGTACGAACTCCAAGATCATTCTGCGGCTCTCCCAGATAGCACGCTCCGATCTCAGACCGCTCATCCGCCACCCCTACGGTGACCCCCGCAAATCCCTGGGTTCCGTCGGATAACAGGCGGATCATATCCCGAAGCAGGGTGGTCTTTCCGCATCTGGGCGGGGAGATGATCAGGGTCTGGCATACGCCTCTTTCCCGATCCAGGATGTGGGGAAGAATATCCGCTGCGCATCCTTTTACCTCATGGGAAAGCCGGATGTTTAGAAATGATATGTACCGCATAGTTTTTATATGTCTGCCGTCCACGATGATTTTTCCGGCCATTCCAATCCGATGACCTCCCGCTATGGTAATATATCCCTGGCGCAGTTCTTCCTCATAGGCATACATGGAATAGCTGCTGATCAGTTCCACCGTCTCTTTCAAATCCTGCCGCGTGATCCGGTAAGCCTTCGCTGTATCTTTGCGCAGCTGCCCCTGTTTTGTCACGGCATATTCCTCCCCCCGATAAATGACAAATAGCGGAGCTCCGATTCTCATCCGTATCTCCTGAAGCCAGCCAAAATCCCCCTCCAGTTTTTCCATGATCCTCCTGACGGACTCTCCGAGTCCCTTCATAAGCTGTTCCTGTTTGTCCATATCCTTCCTCTTTTCTTCTCTCTTCGTTCCCCCCTTAACACAATATATGTGGACAAGAACAAATTATGCCGGAAATCCGCGTTCTTTTCTCTCTCCGTCATAGCAGACTGATTTCACTCATATATATGGAGAAACGGTTACATACAGAAGGAGGAAATTCCTTGCATTCTATTTTAAAATGGAAACGTCCCGTACTTTATCTGCTCCTGTTCGCCCTTGCCTTTTCCATTGGAATCAGCGCTGCCCGCATCGCGGCGTCCAAAACCTCCAGTCCTGCCTCTTCTTCCGCCGAGGGAAACTGGGGCCTTAGTTTTCAGAAGGAAGGGGCGCAGCCCATTGGAAATGCCGACTATGAGGAACTGAAGCAGTATCATGCCGGTTTCATCGATAATACGGAGGAAAAAATCATTTATCTGACCTTTGACTGCGGATATGAAAACGGATATACCCCAGCCATACTGGATGCGCTGAACAAGCATCAGGCCCCGGCCACATTTTTCGTGGTGGGAACCTATGCAAAATCCAATCCCGATCTGATCCGGCGCATGGCGGAAGAAGGACATACCATAGGCAATCATACCTATCACCATCCGGACATGTCTAAAATCTCCACAAAGGAATCGTTCCAGAAGGAGCTGACGGACGTGGAGACCCTCGTTCAGGACATCACCGGTCAGCCCATGAGTTGTTTTTATCGTCCTCCCCAGGGAAAATACAGCCAGTCAAACCTGAAAATGGCGGATGAACTGGGCTATCAGACCTTTTTCTGGAGTCTGGCCTATGTGGACTGGTATCAGGATGATCAGCCGACGAAAGAAGAAGCCTTTAAGGTTCTTCTAAAACGGATCCACCCGGGAGCCGTCGTCCTTCTTCATAACACATCCAGCACCAATGCTGCCATATTGGATGAACTTCTGACAAAATGGGAAGAGATGGGATATCGTTTTGAACCTCTGGAAAATCTGGCTGAGAAATTGAAAGCTTCCTGAAAATAAATGCAAAAAAAGAGGCGTCCGCCCCTTCTGTCCTTGTCCTCCATGGAAATGGATGGAAAGAACCTTTTAGGTATGAACGCCTCTTTCTATGTCTCAGGGATGGCGCCGCCGACTGCGGCTGTCCCTTTTCCTTTTTTTATTAGATTCTGGCTACGCCGGTCTTCTTTGCGGCTTCTGCCACTGCTTCGGCTACTGCCTTAGCGACACGCTTATCAAATGCGTTTGGAATGATGTAATCCGGTGTCAAATCTTTTTCATCGATCAGGTTGGCGATGGCATAGGCTGCGGCAACCTTCATCTCATCATTGATATCCTTAGCGCGGACATCCAGAGCACCGCGGAAGATACCCGGGAATGCCAGCACGTTGTTGATCTGATTCGGGAAATCGCTGCGGCCTGTACCTACAACGGCTGCTCCGGCTGCTCTTGCTTCATCCGGCATGATTTCCGGTACCGGGTTTGCCATGGTGAACAGGATCGGATCCTTTGCCATGCTCTTAATCATCTCTGGTGTAACTGTTCCCGGAGCGGAAACGCCGATGAATACGTCAGCGCCTACGAACATATCGGCCAGGCTGCCCTTTTTCTTGTCACGGTTTGTGATTTTAGCCATTTCTTCCTTTTCCGGATTCAATTTTTCACGTCCTTCATAGATGGCGCCGGTACGGTCGCAGAGAATGACGTCCTTTAATCCCAGGCTCATGAGCAGTTTGATGATGGCGATGCCGGCTGCTCCTGCTCCGGAAGTAACAACCTTAATTTCATCCAGTTTCTTTCCTGTCAGTTTCAGCGCATTGATCAATGCAGCGCATGTTACAACGGCTGTTCCATGCTGATCATCATGGAATACCGGAATATCACAGCACTCTTTCAGTCTCTTTTCGATTTCGAAACATCTCGGTGCGGAGATATCTTCCAGATTGATGCCGCCGAAGCTGCCTGCCAGCAGGCTGACTGTCTTGACAATTTCATCCACATCCTTGCTTCTGATGCAGAGCGGGAACGCATCCACATCTCCAAAGCTCTTAAACAGTGCACACTTTCCTTCCATAACCGGCATACCTGCTTCCGGACCGATGTCGCCCAGACCTAAAACTGCTGTACCATCTGTCACAACCGCCACCATGTTATGACGGCGTGTATACTTATAAGATAAATCAACATTTTCAGAAATTTTCAGACATGGTTCAGCAACGCCCGGAGTATAAGCCACTGCCAGTTCTTCCGGAGTTCCCACCGGCGCACGGCTGATTACTTCAATCTTTCCTCCCCATTTTTCATGCTGCTGCAAAGCGAATTCTTTCTTATCCATTGTTTTTCTCCTTTTATAGATTTATTCAACCGGAATACCGCCGATGCGGTATTCCGAGTTCCATGCGTCAATTAATTGTTCTTTACCTGTGCCCAGAATTCCTTCAGTAAACTTACCGAATGATTCATCTTTTCTTTTTCTTCTTCACTCATGTGGATGCGCATCGTCTGTTCTACACCGCCCCAGCCGATACGGCATACCATGGAGACAGCGATACCTGCCCAGTCGCCGAATTCTTCTCCCAATACGTGGGCCACCGGAAGAAGCGCATCGTCATCTTTCATAATCGTCTCTACGATATTGGATACCGCCATGGCAATACCATAGAATGTGGCACCCTTGAGACCAATCACTTCAGCGCCGCCGTCCTTGGTGCGGGCAGCGATTTCTTCTTTATTCAGAGTAACGCCCACCTGGCTGGCGTAGTCATCCAGATTAAACCCGCCGATATTTGCGGAACTCCAGATCGGAACCTGGCTGTCACCATGCTCTCCAAGCACATATGCATTGACATCTTCAACATTTACATGGAGAGTAGAACTCAGGATGTGGCGAAGACGAGCAGTATCCAGAGACGTACCGCTGCCGATGACTCTGTTCGCCGGAAGTCCTGACACCTCCTGGATCGCCATGGTTGTGATATCAGCCGGATTGGATACGACTAAAATCAATGGGTTATCTGCATACTTCATAATATTTTCTGTGATTCCCTTTACAATGGAAACATTTGTCTTTGCCAAATCCAGACGGGTCTGACCGGGCTTTCTCGCAATTCCCGCTGTGATGATGATCAGCTTTGCATCGGCACATTCTTCGTATCCGCCCTGGCGAACCCATACCTGCTTAAAGAAACTTGTTCCATGGGCGATATCCAAAGCTGCTCCTTTTGCTCTGTTTTCATTGATGTCTACCAGTACAATATCATTGGCCTGTTTTCTCACCATCAGTGTATACGCGATTGCTTCCCCGACATTTCCCGCACCCACTACTACGATCTTATTCTTGTGTGATGTCTTCATTCTACTTTCTCCTTTTTTCTAACGGATAATAATCGTCCGCTTTAGTGTTGCAAAATCCTCAAAACAATTGTCGTCCTGAGGCTGAATAACCGGATTTCATTGGTCAAACACAGGATAACATGAAAAAAGGCCGCAAAAATAACGCACCGCTTCGCCGGTCATGTCTGCACACTTCCCTCACGCGTCCATTATCTTTACAGCCTTTCATACTTTTCCCGCGGAAACAAAGCTGACACAAAACAGAAACAAGATCACAGGAACATACTCTTTTCCCATATGCAGCAAAAAAGTCAAGCATATCGACGTTGTCCATACGATATCCCTCCATGACAGTCCCTATGCCTGATAATTGATATACCCCCCATTTTGCTGCCGACTTGTTTCTCATTCCTGTCTCTCCTTTGAAGTCTCCTATTTTTCCAAAGAATCCTCCTCTATTTTACTATAAGAGTGTTTTTTTTTCAATCCGTATCTCGCAAAGATTTCACAAATTTCTGCAAAAGCCACCCATGGGCGCATCCGGCATAGGCAGCTGCCCCATAGACAAGGACCGACTCATCAAACAAAACCTTAGGATTGTGATGCTGAACCTCACATCCATCCACTTTGCATCCCACCATGAAAAAGGAGGAAGGAACCTTTTCTGCCACAAATCCAAAATCGTCGGAAAATGTCATCGTGCACGCAGAACTTTTTATGAAATCTCCCACGTATTCCCGGATACATCCGGCAAACTCTTCGGAGAGTTCCGGGTTAGACTCAATCGCCGGAATATTGCTCAGCCATCGGAATGTGACATCCGCGTGGAACATCTCTCCGCAGTGTTTTGCCACTTCCTCCAGCCGTTTCAGCATACGCTCCCTGAGTGCTCTGTCATAGGTCCGCATGGTTCCTTCCATAACCGCGCGATCCGGCATGACATTGCTTCTGGTCCCCGAGGTAAATCGCCCGATGGTGAGACTGGCTGTTTCTTTCGGCGGCATTTCTCTGGCCACCAGCGCCTGATATGCGGTATAAATATGGAATCCCACATTGATCGGATCAATACCGAGATGGGGCATGGCGCCATGGCAGCCCACACCCTTTATCGTAATCTCAAACTCGTCCAGAAATGAGGTGGTAAACCCGCTTCCGTAGGCAAAAGCCGGAGCCTTCCATCCAAACATGACATGCATCCCAAAGGCCGCATCCACCCTGGGATTTTCCAAAATCCCGGCATCAATCATGTTTCGCGCGCCGATGCCCACTTCTTCTCCCGGCTGGAACATCAGCTTCACTGTCCCGCACAGGGTATCACGGTTATCATAAAGAATTTTTGCCGCGCCCAGAAGCATGGACGTGTGCAGGTCATGACCGCAGGTATGGGCCGCATTGGTCCGCGTATGAAAGGGAAGGCCGCTTTCCTCCTCCATGGGAAGGGCATCCATATCTGCCCGCAGCAGAATCGTCTTTCCCGGCCGTGCCCCTTTTATTTCTGCCAAAATGCCTGACTGGCAGATTTCTTTTGGTTCCAGACCGATCTCCTTTAACTTTTCTTTTACAAATGAAGCCGTTTTCGGCAGGTCACACCCCAATTCTGCGTGCTGATGCAGATAGCGGCGGGAAGATACCATAAAATCTTCCAGTCTCTTGGCCTGTTCTAAAAATTCTGTCATATTCGTTTCCTCTTTCTCATCCTAAAAACATATTCTTTGCTTTTTTTAGACGTCGATCAAATTCGCTGTAGAATTCATCCTGCGGATACGCAGATAGGTAGAATTGCCTGAGCAGATAAAGAGACATCTGCCTGCGTTCTTCCTCCCCATATCCCTCCAGCGCTTCCTCAATATCCTTCAGGAAATAATGCCAGTCATTGATATACGCTTCATACCGTCTGATATCGGATATCCCCAGCCATTTTTCGACTTTAATCTTCGTCTTATTTTTCGGACATTCATGAATCTGTAAAAAGTACCAAAAAGAACGGTTTTCATAATACCGGCCCAGAGGAAACATACGGCAGAACCCCGGCCGGAATTCGTGTACCGTACATCGTCCTTCCCCGCTCAGAAACACACAGGCCCTCTCTTCTCCTGTCATTTTCAGATTCGGAAGGATCAATCCGTCCACCACATTCAGCTCCAGAGCCGAATCAAACAACTCTTCCGGACTTTTATCCGCCGCTTTTGTCAGTCTCCATACATCCATGGGATCCAGCACAATACTGCTGCCCATATTGTGACAGCAGGCAGAACAGCCCACACAGCCGCGGCAGTCCGCCCTTACCATATCACCGGCCCTGTATTTTCTTCCGTCCGAGATTTCATTGAGATCGATCTCCCGCCGCATATCATTTCTCCTTATCCATATATCATTTTTTCTCCGAGACGCATCAGATGGTACTTTCTGTCCGGATGATACCGTTCCATATAATCAGCAAAAATCAGAGGATTTTCCTCGTTTCCCATGACCATATCATAATGCAGCGGAATCGTCAGATCCGCTCCCGCCGTCATGGCAAAATATGCCGCGTCCCGGCTTCCCATATTTCCGATGATATTTCTCTGGTGCCGTTCCATATCCACGCCGTTGATCGGAATCATCAGGACATGTACCCGCTCCCTGGCCACATCCTCGATCAGCTGCCCGGTCAGCATCGTATCCCCCGAATGGAACAGCCGAAGGGTGCCAAGGCAGAAGAGGTATCCCAGAGTTTTGCTGCAGCCGTTTTCATCCGTCTCATAGGATTCGTGGGCAGTGGCAATCCCCTTCACCTGTATATGATCCGCAAGCTCATATTCCTTTCCCTGTACCATACCAAGTATACGGTCTTCCTCTATGCCAAGTCCTCGAATCCTGTCCGTCAGCGGTTTCGGCACAACGATTTTCGCATCAGGATTTCGCCCTGCCATCTCCTGTATCGTCTGGGGATGGATGTGATCCAGGTGATCATGGGAACAAAAAATATAATCCGCCGCGGCCTCTTTTCCTGAAAAAGGCGGCTCATAATTTCTTCTGGTTTTCCCGTCTTCCCCCTTCATATCCCCCAAAACCGGATCGACATAAATCACCGTGTTTCTCCATTTGATTACCATCCCCATCTGACCGATATACCAGAAAGCCGCCATGTCATCCGGCAGACGGCTTTCTGAAATTTCTGTCAGCAA
>DVJD01000007.1 GCA_018710785.1 Candidatus Fimimorpha excrementavium | reverse complement strand
ATCAAGTACCGACGTTTTTCAAAGCCCGTCAGGAAAAAGGTTCGCTCTCTCCGGCCTGTGAATGGTTTCCGCAAACAAAAGCATTGGTGAGGAGCAATGAAGATGGTAAGGCTCAAAAAGTGAGGATTTATGCGGCCTATAGAGTTTTGCAATTAACTAATTTTGGAACAGAGAGAGGAGAAAAAGATGGATCCGATTTTACTGAATACGATTGATATTACGGCGGCAGGAGGAGGGAAAGGTCTGCTGGGAGATGTGGATGGAGACGGGCGTATGGAGCTGATTTTTGTCCAGGGGGACAGCGGGATTGATGACCGGTATGTGCCCCATCAGGTGACCTGTGTTACGGTGTATCGTTTGGATGGGACGATGATGTGGCAGAAGGGAACGCCCATGGAGGTTCCCGGAAATTTCGGGGCTGATTTTCCGGCGCAGGTGTATGACATCGACGGTGACGGAGAACTGGAAATTTTATGTGTGATGGATAAGAAATTTCTGATATTGGACGGAAAAAGCGGAGAAGTGAAGCGATCCCATGCGCTTCCGGCACCGGAGGCCCACGACTGCATCATTATCGCCAATCTGAGCGGGAAGAAGTATGCCAGTGATATTATTTTGAAGGACCGCTATTTCCACATGTGGGCATGGAACAGCGAATTTGAGCTGCTGTGGACCCATGAAGGCAATCTGGGACATTTTCCATGGGTGTATGATGTCAATGGAGATGGATACGATGAGGTGATGGCCGGCTATGATCTTTTGGATCACAATGGAAACGTTCTGTGGTCCTGTAAAAATCTGGAAGATCATGCAGACTGTCTGTGGGTCGGTGATGTCAATGGAGACGGTAAGGTGGAAATCGCCGTGGGCGGCAGTGTCACCTGCCTGTATGATACCAATGGAAAGGAACTCTGGCGTTATGAAGGATCCATTGAGTCCCAGCATATCGCATTGGGCAAGTTTCTGCCCAATGAGCCGGGACTTCAGGTGGCCGGTCTGGACCGGATCGTCCGGGGAGACGGCTATAAGGGCCAGTGGGACGGAAAGGACGGTATGTTTCTGATTGACTGCAATGGAAACGAAGTGTGGAAGGAGGACAGAAAGACAAAGGGATGGCTGACCATTGTGGATGCCCTTTACAATTGGAACGGTGAGGGAAGGGATTATATTTTGGCGTATCGAAGAGGCGGAGGTGTGACACCGGCTCTGTATGACGGAGAGATGAATCCCGTCGTGTCTTTCCCGGAGGATGGATATGTGCTTCATGGAGATTTGTTTGGACGGGGGATCGAAGATGTCATTGTCTACTCCAGGGAAAAGGCATGGATTTACACGGGAACAGCCTATGATTTGTCAGCACCTGCTTCCGGCAGACCAGTCAGACAGACCAAACGTCTGTGGTCTTCCACCTTATATCCGGGCGGTGAGTGCATCCGCTGACGGAAAAAGACGAAGCAGTTCTGAAAAAATTTTCTTTTGCATGTAGTTTTTTATGCAAAAATAAAAAAGGACTGTTCTTTTTGGGAAAGTATGCTACAATAAAGGTATTAAAAAGCGAAACGTTTCGTAGGAGCGGCGAAAGGATAATACGCCGGTGCTTTATGGAATACCGGGCCGCTGCGCGAAAACAGAGCAGACAGGGAGGTAATTTGAAAATGGTATATGATCTTGTGGTAAAAAGCCGTTCCTATCGTCGGTTTTATGAGGATCGACCGATTTCCATGGAACAGTTGGAATCGCTGATTGATCTGGGACGTCTTTCTCCCAGCGGAGGAAATAATCAGTATATTAAATATGCAGCGGTATGCGACAGGAAGAAAAATGAGGAGGTTTTTGACTGTCTGGCATGGGCCGGGTATTTAAAGGATTGGGACGGCCCCGAAAAGGGAGAGCGCCCGGCCGGATATATCATTCTTTTAAGAGATAAGACGATCAATCCCAATATGTCTGTGGATGAGGGGATCTCTGCGCAGAGCATTTTTCTTGGAGCGACGGAAATGGGATTCGGCGGCTGTTTCCTGATGAATGTGCAGAGGGGAAAGCTGGCCAAAATCCTTGAGTTGGATGAAGAACGCTACGCCATCAGCATGGTGATTGCCCTGGGCGTGCCCAAAGAAGAGGTGGTCATCACCGATGTGAAGGAAGACGGGGATATTAAGTATTACCGCGATGCGAATCAGGTACACTATGTGCCCAAGAGAAGCCATGAAGAAGTGGTGGTAAAGAAATTCTGAAAAGAGAAATAGGAGAGGTTCCATGCGTCCATTTACAATCTATCTGGCAGCGGATTCCACTGTCCAGACATTTCAGAAAAAAGAGGAGCCCCAGATGGGATGGGGTCAGAAGTTATATGAGTATTTTAAGGGCAGCGAAGCGTGCCGGATCTATCATCCGGATACGACATCCTTTGAGCAGGTGACGAAATATGATCTTCCGGACGTTTCCATTGACAACCGGGCCATGGCGGGAAGAAGCAGCCGTTCGTTTCGGGAGGAAGGGCGTCTGAAAGACATTGAGAAGGTCATACAGCCCGGCGATTTTATGTTTATTCAGTTTGCCCACAATGATGCCAACAAAGGAAAGGAAGAACGGTATGTCCCCGTGGAACGGTATGGGGAATCCCTGAAAACCTACGCGGATGTGTGCCGGGCACACGGGGCCCAGTGTGTGCTGGTGACAGCCATCGCCATGAGGAACTGTGAGGAAAACGCCGAGGGCAAATTTACGTACAGTTTTCCGGAATACCGGGATGCCATGATCGCCTTTGCCAGGGAGGAGAACCTTCCTCTTCTGGATCTGGGAAAACGGACGACGCAGTATTGCCAAAGTTTGGGAAGCGAAGGATGTAAGGACATTTTTCTTTGGGTAAAGCCGGGAGAGTATCCGGAAAGCAGCCACAGGGATGGAAAACAGGATAACGCTCATCTGAAAGCCCATGGGGCAAAGGTATTTGCCGGTCTTCTGGCAGATTTGATTCGGGAATATGATGCCGATGAAAGGCTGAAGCCCATTCAGGATCTGCTGAAAGGGAAAAATAATGACGAAGCGGACTGCGGACATTCGCTTGACTGAAGGAAATATGGCAGAAGGAGATAAAAATAAAAAATGGCTCATTATACATATAAAGAGTATAAACCCATCGATTACGCCAAAATGGCCTGCGATACCATGATGAGAACATTTAAAGCGGAGGATTTGCCGCCCAAGGGCAGATTTCATTATCATCAGGGGGTATTTCTATCCGGTGTCAAAAAAACATATGATCTTTGCAGAGAGGAACGATATTATCATTATATCAAAGACTGGGTGGATTCCATCATTGATGAAAATGGAGAAATCCATACCTTTGATCCCGGTCAGCTGGATGATATCCAGCCGGGCATTCTCCTGCTTTTCCTGTTTGGCAAGACGGGAGACAGCCGCTATAAAACAGCGCTGGATACCCTGCTTCCCTGTATTATGAATACGAGGCGAAACGCAGAGGGCGGCCTTTGGCACAAAGAAACCTGTCCCAATCAGATGTGGCTGGACGGCCTTTATATGGCTGGTCCCATCAGCGCCGAGTATGCCTTCCGTTTCCATAAGGAAGAGTATCTGAACCTGGCCATTGAACAGGCGCTTTTAATGGAGAAGAAGACAAGAGATGAAAAGACCGGTCTGTGGTATCACGCCTATGACTGTTCCAGAAAGATGCCATGGGCGGATCCGGAGACGGGGCTTTCACCGGAATTTTGGGGACGTTCCATCGGATGGGTCCCTGTGGCAGTGCTGGATGAGCTGGAATTCGTTCCCAAGAACCGTCCGGAATATAAAGAATTGGGGCGGCTGGTGCATGATCTTTTGACGGCAGTGATCCGCTATCAGGATCCGGAGAGCGGCCTCTGGTATCAGGTGGTGGATAAGGGAGGCCAGGAAGGAAACTGGCTGGAGACGTCCTGTTCCTGTCTGTTTTCGGCAGCCATCGCCAAAGCGGTCCGCACCGGACTTTTGGATAAGAGCAATTTGGCATATGCAAGAAAAGGATTTGAAGGTGTGATCGACCGTTTGAAGTGGGATGGAGAGAATCTTCTGGTGGACAATATCTGTATTGGAACTGGCGTAGGCGATTATGAACATTACTGCAAGCGCCCCACCAGCACCAACGACCTTCACGGTATGGGGGCATTCCTGATCATGTGTACGGAAATCGAAGAGATTGCGAAAAGACTAAATAAATAAACGGAGGGGATATTATGGCAATCGGAGATAAAATCTATAATCATTTTTCTACTTACACCGATCCCTACACGGGGACGGAAGTGGAACGGCTGACAGAGCCGGATCATACCAGTCATCACATGTACTTTTATAATCGGATGACGACAAGCGATGGAACGTATCTGCTGTACTGCCCGGAATTAAATGGGGAACGCCAGTTATATATGATGAATCTGGAAAATGGGGAAGCCATCCAGCTGACCGAGGGAGAGGGCGTGGATGAATACGGCGGTATGTTTTCCCATGATGATAAGTATGTATTCTATCAGCAGTCCAATAAGTTTTACAAATTAAACCTGGCAGATCTATCCAGAGAGTGCTTCTATGAGACACCGGAGGGCTGGAACGGCGGAAGCGCCGGTATGAGCGATGACAACCGGTTTATGAGCATTGTGGAGACAAAGAAGGATACTGTGGCTGCCAAGGGCGGCGGGAAGAATTGGGATTTCTTTGCACAGAACTGTCTGGCAAAGCCGCTGTGCCGGATTGTCTACATTGATGTGGAGAAGAAGACCAGCCATGTGGTCATCGAGGACCGCTGCTGGTTCGGCCATACCCAGATTCGTCCGGGAGATCCGGACACCATCATGTTCTGCCATGAGGGGCCATATGATCTGATCGATGCCAGACTCTGGCTGGTACAGAGCGATGGAAGCAACTACCGCTGCTGCCGCGAGCAGCCAAATGACCTGATTCTGACCCATGAATTCTGGCTGCCGGACGGCTCCAAGCTGGCCTTCGTCTATCGGGAAACCACGGGAGACAAGGTGGAGAATATCCGCATGATCGATCCGGAGACCCTGGAAGAGACCATTCTGATGCCATGTTCTCCATTTGCTCATTTTATCTGTGATAAGCAGAATAAATATATGGTGGGCGATTCCCAGGGAAGCGATGTCCCGATTCATCTTTTGAATCAGGAGGAGCAGGAAAAGGACAGAGCGGCAGGAATCATCAAGAATGATTTCATCTATCTGATTGATGTGGCAAAGAGAAAAGAGGAAAAGCTTTGTTATCATGGTACCTCCTGGCTGGCAAAGCACGGCGGACCGCAGGATGCCCACCCGCATCCATGCTTTACCCAGGATAACCGCTATGTGATTTTTGTATCCGACCGGGAAGGAAAGCCATGCATTTACCGGGTGGATCTGGAAAAATATCTGGAAGAAAAAAAGTGAGGTAAGAAGATGAAAAATATTTATACCTGCTTTCCGGAAGGAAAGCATAAAGTGCTGACCATGAGCTATGATGACGGAAGGGAAGAAGACCGCCGTCTGGTGGCTCTGTTCAATGAGTATGGAATCAAGGGAACCTTCCATGTGAATTCCGGCATCCACTGGGATGAGAAGAGAATCCCCATCTCCGAGTATAAGGAACTGTACAAGGGGCATGAGGTATCCGTCCATACGGCGACCCATCCGACCATTGCCCGCTGTCCCATGGAGGAAGTGGTGGATCAGATCATGGAGGACAGAAAGGCACTGGAAGATGCAGTGGGATATCCGATCCGCGGTATGTCCTATCCCAATGGTTCGTTTTCCCAGGAGATCATCGATGTGCTTCCAGCTCTCGGCATCCGCTATGCCAGAACGGTGGGCAGCACGGACAGCTTTGCCATGCCGGAAAACTTCCTGAGATGGACGGCCACCTGCCACCACAACCACAACTTGCAGAAGCTGGGCGAAGAGTTTGTGGGATTGTTCAAGAAGCAGTACCTATACATGATGTATGTATGGGGACACAGCTATGAATTCGGTCTTCAGGATAACTGGGAAGTAATGGAAAACTTCTGTAAGCTGGTGGGCCGCAGAGATGACATCTGGTATGCCACAAACATTGAAATCGTGGATTACATGGACGCGGCGAAGCGTCTGCAGTTTACAGCCAAATTGGATAAAGTTTACAACCCGTCCTTCCAGTCGGTGTGGATTGCGGTCAATGACAATCAGATCGTGGAAGTCAAGGGCGGAGAAATGAAGGAGATCTGAGAAAACGTTCATGCGCCGAGAAACCTTTGATATGGAGCGGGACGTACTGGAGGTGGGAGATGAGGTGACCATCGTGGAGGGTCAGCTTCCCGCCTCCTATTATTATACGGTCGTTCCGGCATTGGCCATGTCCCGCAATTACAAAAATGCCGAACGGATCAAAAGCAGAATCGGTGTCGTGGTGGGGAAAGAACGCCATGACAGCAGTTATTATGTGTATATTGAATTTGATGAGTGACAGGTTTTGTCAGGAAGTGGGATAGGGGAATCCGTCTCAGCCGTTGGAACACCTACGGACGGGTGGGCATGGTGCCGCTTTGAATCAGAGCGGCCCGGTCGACCGGCCACCAGAGTTCCACCGTCATACAGGCATACTGCGGCCATAGATCGTCGGGGTACTCGGAATTGACGACGATGGGACTGCGCGAATTGGTATCCCATCGCATATCGATGTAGGAACCGGAGGCTTTGCGTATGGTAGTATACTGCTCGGATATGGACTCCTGCACATTCGTTCCATCATATCAGAAAAAAAGGATTTGTTCACATAGATAATTGCGAAACTCTCAAAGCCGCATAACCCCTCACATCTTAATCTTTACCAGCCTCATCTCACCAATTCTTCTATTTCCAGAAAACATTCTCAGGCCGAAGGGAACGAACCTTTTTCCTGTGAATAGTTTCCGGAAATAGAGAAGAGTTATGAACCAACATGTATACTTCTTTC
>DVJD01000060.1 GCA_018710785.1 Candidatus Fimimorpha excrementavium | reverse complement strand
ACGCATGATATCTTTTTTCAAATGCTCATTTTTTTCTCTTTCAAACTGGTCTTTCTTCTCCCTGTTTTCTCTCCAGGAAGAATAATTTCCCTTTTGCACCTCAATACTGGTACGGTTTATGGACAGAACATGGTCAATACACCGATCCAAAAATGCCCGGTCGTGGGAAACCAGAATAAACCCCTTTTTCCTGCCCAGATAATCGGCCAGCTGATTTCTTCCCTCCATATCCAGATGATTGGTGGGCTCGTCAATCAAAAGAAATGCATTTTTCTTTAAAAACAGAGCGGCCAACTTCAGCTTTGTCTGTTCCCCGGGACTCAGCGTAACCACCGGCTGGTTCAAAATCTCTTCGGAAAGGTTCAGCTTACCGATTTCCTTCTGAATCAGCTGGTCAATCCGGAACCCGTCATGCATCATATAAAGGTCCAGAATTTCTCCATACGCTTCCATATCCTGTTCCGTTCCCGATGCCAGAAAACATTCCATTTTTGCCTCCCACTCTGCAAACGGCGCAATGGCTTCTCTGGCCGCCTCCAAAGCTGTTTTCGTTTCTTCCATTGGATACGGAAAATATTCAAAGGATACGCTTGCTTCTATTTTTCCCAAATATTCATGGTTTCCCATCAACAGCTGCAAAAACGTCGTCTTTCCCTTTCCGTTTCTTCCGATGAATCCCAATTTCCAGTCTGAATCCAAAATAAAACTTGTATGATGAAAGACCCATTCATAACTGGTATCATAGCGAAATGATAAGTCACTCACCCGAATCTGTGACATAAGACATCCCTCCTTTATTCCATTGAGACACGTAATACGTATAAACAAACCTAAAATATAGAGATCGATTCGCTTGGCTCACGGCCGACAACAAAAAAACTGCAGGGCCTTCCATCCCTGCAGTCTCAAAATTATTCCATAAACGGATATTCTGTGTTTCCTTTGCGCCATATTTCATCATCTGGCTGATATCTGCACACAAAAAAGAGACCGAAAGGATTGTTCCCGCCGCCGATACAGAAAATGACACAAAAATCCCCTATAAAAGTCATAAAAATAGGATCCGTCCTTTTCTGTCATTAGCAAAAACTGCTCATCCTTTCAAAGTCTCCTTTCTCAATATCCATGTTCCAGTCACCGGCTGTTTTATATCATTTTTTCAAACAGACCTCATTTATTCTATCAGATCTCCATCCCATTGTCAAGAATATGTTCGATCAGCCATGCAACGCCGTCCTCGCTGTTGGTATACGGAAGCACATAATCTGCCTCCAATTTAATATCATCCTCTGCGTTGGCCATGGCCACGCCGACACCGACTTTGCGCAGCATCATCCGATCATTGCCGCTGTCTCCGCAGGCCAGGATGGATTCCCGTGGGACCCCCAGCATTCGGCCAAATTCCAGGAGAGCCGTGCCTTTATCCGTCCCTTCCATGGTGATTTCCAAATTGGTCGCAAGACCGCAGGCCATGGAAATACCGGGCACGTCCTTTAACAGATCCATGACCGCATCCTTTCGGTCCGCCGATTCATAACTCATGTTAATCTTTTCCACATCATCCGGACAGTACATCAGATAATCCCTCAAATCATCCACCACAATTCTGGTCTTGCGCACATAGTCTCTGATGTAGGGAGACGGAATATACCGATCCGCCAATTTCATATGTTCCTTGGACATCACCGCATTTCCTTCGATATAAAGTTCAAACGTTCCCTCCACATCTGCACATGTTTCGGCGATGGCAAGGACGGTTTCCTTGGGAAGACAGCGGTGGTAAATTGTCTTATTTTTCTTCAGATCCACAATGGATGCGCCATTGCAGATCAGCGCATAGCGCACGCCGGGAATTGACAAAAATGCCTCCGGCAGCCCCACCTTCGGCCGTCCCGTGGCAGGAAGAACGTAAATGCCGGAAGCGATCGCATGTGCGATCGCTTTTCTCGTTCGGCTGGTAATCTCTTTTTCATCATTGAATACGGTCCCATCCAAATCCAGACCGATGATTTTTATTCTGTTCTTTTTCATAGGCAAAACTGGAAGGCTGTTTCCCAGTGAATCATTTCCTCATCCAGCCGATACTGCTCAAGCAATTCCGGACCGCAGGAGTTGGAGCCGATGCCGCTCTGTTTGTAATCTACGCACAAAGTGACAAAATCCGATTTGTTCAATTCATAATTATGGGCTTTTCCTGCCAGCTCTTCCACCGTGTAATTGGAAGCGTTGAAGGAAAATGGTTTGGATGCGCTGACGCGGATGCTTCCATCGGCTCCCGACAGGGTGACATAGGAGCAATGGAAATGACTTCCGTTTTCCTGCGGCTTAATGTAGTCTTCATGCAGGTCATCCACGCTGCTGGTAAATACATCCATATAGCTTGCCCGATGTTTGTCCGCATAACTTTCATAAGGACCAAAACCGAAATATTCCGCCTGCTGATACGATACCGGAAGTGCCATCTTCAGCCCAAAGCGGGGCAGGAACGGAAGCGTCGGATCCCGGTGGGCATCCAGGCAGAGGGAAACCTGTCCGTCACTGGCCACCGTCCATACTGCATGCATGGTCAGAATTCTCTGAATATAAATGGCGCTGATGGACATGGAAACAGTGACGACCACCTTTCCGTCCAGCACCTGGGCCTCTGCGCCATAGATTTTCGTGGTGTGGCGGTCATATCCGGCCCGCATCCATTCATGGACAATATTCCTGTCATTGTCCGTAGGCGCACGGAAAATATTATATTCCATCGGCGATACCAGAATATCTTTTCCATTCTTTTTCATGGCTGTAAATGTCCCTGTCTTCTTTCCGAAGGAGTAGGAAAAGGTCTCGCCGCCATGCTCACCGTTTATTTCAAAGGATTTTTCCTTTTCTTCCAGAGAAATTTTCCCTGAGCAATCGCCCTCTGCCATCACCGGATCCTGATCATGGAGACAGATTTGATCAAATCCCAGTTCCATTCCAGCTTCCGTCATAGGGAGATCCTTTTTCTGACGATAACTAAGCATCAAATATGCCTGCCCCTCTGTGACAGACGGCAGCTCCAGATGAACGGTCTTTTTCTCATGGGGCTTGATGTCCAAATCATCCAGCCGTCCGGACGCCAACAGGATGCCATCCTTCTTGCATGTATACTCAATGTACAGATAATCCCTAAGGTTGGTAAAATCCAGCTTGTTTTCCAGCTCAACCATACCATACCGGGCCGGATCCATGGACGCGCGCACCGGACGCACCACATTTTTCCACTCTTTTAAGCCCGTATGAACCCGGCGGTCCGGATAAACCAGACCATCCATACAGAAATTGCCGTCATGGGGAAATTCACCGGAATCCCCGCCGTAGTGGTAAATGGCTGTTCCATCCGCTGTCTCTCCGCAGTAAATGGCATGATCACACCATTCCCATACGAAGCCCCCGGCAAATCCGTCGTACTTATAAATCTGTTCAAAGTAATCTTCCACGTCTCCTGGTCCGTTGCCCATGGCATGGACAAATTCGCACTGCAGAAACGGCTTCTTCGGTCCCTCCTTTGCAAAATATTCCTCCACCCACACTGTGGACGCATACATTCTGCTGTAGGTATCCAGCATGGAATAATCGGCATTGTAATCCGGATACGTCCACATGGCACTTTCGTAGTGGGTCAGACGGGTGGGATCAAATTCCTTTACCCATCTTCCGGCTTTCTCAAAGCTGGGTCCGTATCCCGATTCATTTCCCAGGGACCAAAGAAGAATACTGCAGCAATTTTTATCCCGATACACATTTCTCTGAACACGGTCCAGAACCGGCGCATCAAACCGCGGATCCATGGCAAACTGAGAATAATTCTTATCAGCGCCTCCGCCATAGATACTGACCACACCGTGCATTTCAATGTCGGATTCTCCGATGACGTAGAATCCGTATTCATCGCAGAGCTGGGGGAACCAGGGCGCGTTTGGATAATGGCTGGTGCGGATGGCATTGATGTTATGCTGCTTCATAATGCGAAGATCCTTAAGGGCCTGTTCCCTGCTGATGGTGTAACCGGTTACAGGATCGCTGTCATGGCGGTTGACTCCCTTAAATTTCACCGAACGGCCATTCACCAAAATCACACCTTCTTTGACACAAACCGTACGGATTCCCACCTTCTGTTCGATGATTTCTTCCGGTGCCAAAAGGATCAGCTTATACAGATAGGGCTGCTCGGCATTCCAGAGTGTGGGCTGCTCCACGCAGATCACGGCCTTTTTCCAGGTCTCCCCCTCATTGATCAGTCCCTCATGGCTGATTTCCTCTGCCAAGACCGAAGCCACCGGCTGTCCCTCCGCATCTTCCAGAGAAACCGTCACCGGAAAAGATCCTTTTTCCTGGATGAGCACCTCCACATGCGCCTTTCCCCCTTCCACAGGCGTCGTCACCGTATAATCTCGGATCCAACCGGCAGCCGGACGCATCAGCAGATACACATCGCGGAAAATCCCGGACATGCGGAATTTATCCTGGTCCTCCAGATAACTGCCGTCACACCATTTCATAACCAGCACGGCCAGCCGATTCGTTCCAGCTTTGATGTAAGGCGTAATGTCAAATTCACTGGTGGAATGGGATACCTGGCTGTACCCAACCTCTCTTCCATTGACCCATACATAATAGCAGGAGTCCACACCTTCAAAATTCAAAAACTGACGCATTCCTGCTTCTGCCTCAGTCAATTCAAACTCTGTCACATAAGCGCCGCAGGGATTTTCATCCGGCACATACGGCGGATCGCAGGGAAATGGATAATTGACATTGGTATATTGATGCCGGTCATACCCGTGTGTCTGCCAGCAGGAAGGAACTGGCAGGTCATCGAAATGACTTGCGTCAAAATCCTCTTCAAAGAAATGACCGTCCAAATCTTCCAGGCAGGTGTGATACTGGAATTTCCAGACCCCATTCAGCTCCTTTTTGCGTTCGTTTCCCTCCGGAGCCATGGGAATAAAATAGCTTCTGTTTGGCTCTGTCCCTTTGTGAAGGACATCAAATGTCTCATGGTAAACTTCTCTTAACTGCATGTTTTGATCCTCCAAACGTTTTTTCGTATCTGATACCTGATTAAATATATCCTTAAGCTTTCCTGATCTATATCAAGCATACCACAATCTGGCAGATATGCCATAGATATTTTCAGAAAAAACATGGATATTTTTAAACGCTTCTTTCAAAAAAATCCGGGAAAACATTGCGGATACATAGACTTTTGTATATAATTAATCACAGCACATATCTACCGGACAGCTCCGGTACTGAAGGCAGGGCATTGAGCCTGCTTAGCCAGAGGAAAAGCCGGTTCAAGAGAGGAGGCAAAAGATGAGACAATATTGGGCTGATATCTATGAAAACAGGGACGAGGAAGAAGTCTTAAAACACCTGGATGCGGATTTTGCGGTCAATGAATGCGGCCATTATGTTCAGGAAGTCGGAGGCGCATCCAGACCCTTGGGGCGCATGGATTACCAGATTCTTTATGTGGCATCCGGACGGGTATTCTTCTGGCTGGACGACCGAAAATGGCAGGCAGAGGGCGGAAGTATGTTGATCTATCCTCCCTACCGCCGCCAGATGTATTCCTATGACAGCACCGTCACTTCCGATGTATACTGGATTCATTTCCTCGGCAAAAAAGTGAACACGCTCCTGGATCAGCTTGATCTGATCCCCATGACGCCGATGTACGGACATCTGCCGGAATCCGGTTTGGATCTCTGGGAACAAATCATCCGGGAAATGCTTTATAAACGTCCCAATCACCAATTTATGACAACAGCACTGGCCTGCCAGCTTCTGACCACGCTTTCTCGCTGCCGTCTTCAGACCGGCATAAAAAAAGACCAGCAGCAAGAGCTGGTCGAAGCCATGATCGATGAGATCAATAAAAATTATCCATATGAGCTTTCCGTGGAGCAAATGGCGCGCAAAAACGGCATGAGCGTGGCATGGCTCAACAAACGGTTCAAACAATATACGGGCTTTTCCCCCCAGCAGTATATTACCAAAACCAGATTGAGCCATGCCAGGCAAATGCTCTCCGAATCTGCCTACAATATCAGTGAAATCGCGCAAATGTGCGGATATCCGGATCCCCTGTACTTCAGTCGGCTGTTTCACAGCCGATTTGGCTGCTCCCCCAAGGATTTCCGACAAAAACGCTGATCCATACTATTGCCTGACGGCCAAAATCGCAATCGGCTCCTTTCCAGTAAGGACCCTGCTCCTTTCATCCGGCTGGGATGTGCCGACAAACAGTTGGAACCGTGTTCCATCTGCTGCCCGGCTTCCATCTTCCTTTACCACCGTAAAGGACTGACTGTTTATGGACAAAGAAAGCGTTTTTCTCTCTCCCGGGCCGCATTCTACTTTTTGAAATGCGCAAAGACTGAAGTTCGGCACGGCATCCTGGCTGTCCAGATTTTTCACATACACTTGAACCACCTCTTTCACCGTCCTCTTTCCCTCATTTTTGATTTCTACGGTCAATACCGTGCCGTTCTCAGACAGCGGTTCTGCCATCACAGCCTTCGTAACTGAAAGATCGCCGTACGTCAGTCCATATCCGAAAGGATACAGCGGTTCGGTCTCCATATAGCGATAGGTCCTGTTTTTCATAGAATAATTTTCAAACGGAGGAAGATCTTCACTGTTTTTATAAAAGGTCACCGGAAGCTTGCCGCAGGGCGATGCCTTCCCAAACAAGAGTTCTGCCACTGCTTTTCCTCCTCTTGCTCCCGGATACCATGCCTGCAGGATGGCATTCACATGGCCGTCTGCATATGTCAAATCGATGGCACTGCCTGCCAGCATGCACAAGATTACCGGCTTTCCCGTCTCCGCCACTGCTTTTAAAAGCTCCTGCTGGGATTTTGGAAGATTTAAATCACTCTTATCGCCGGCATCTCCCATGGGATTTCCGGCATCTCCCTCTTCCCCTTCCAACGTTTCGTCCAATCCCAGGCATAGAATCACCACATCACTGTGTCTGGCCGTAATCACAGCTTCTGATATCCGGTCATTGGCAAACGCCAAGCCCTCCACACGATCTCTCCAGAGATGACAGCCCTCCGAATACAAGATCCGAATATCTTCCCCGGCCTCTCTTCGTATCCCCTCCAGAACTGTAATATATTCCGAAGCCGTTCCGTGATAATTTCCAATCAACGCCAGACGGCTGTCGGCATTTGGTCCAACGACACCTATGGTCTTGACTGCATCCCGATTGAGCGGAAGAATACCGTCATTTTTCAAAAGAACACAGCTCTCCCTGGCCATTTCTTCATTTTTCAGCTGGTGCTCTTTGCAGTCCACCACTTCATAGCCGATTCCATCCCACTCTGTTTCAGCAAACAGTCCCAGAAGGAAACGAGTGGTAAATAAATGAACCGCCGCTTCTGTAATCTCCTCTTCTGTCACAAGGCCGTCCTCATATGCTTTTAAAAGATACAGGTAGGTCACACCGCAATTGACATCGCATCCTGCCTTCAGCGCCATGGCCGCGGACTGGGTAGCCGTGGTGGTGACACGGTGGTTTTCATGGAAATCCTTGATCGCCCAACAGTCGGATACCACATGGCCGGAAAATCCCCATTCTCCGCGCAGAATCTTTCGCAAAAGCGTCTGACTGCCGCAGCAGGGTTCGCCGTTGGTTCGATTATAAGCTCCCATCACAGCCTCCACGTCGGCTTCTTTCACAAGGGCTTCAAAAGCCGGAAGGTAGGTTTCGTAAAGATCTTTCTGACTAACTCTGGCGTCAAACTCATGGCGCAGTTTTTCCGGTCCGGAATGGACTGCAAAATGCTTGGCGCACGCAGCCGTTTTCAAATATTTGCCCTCTCCCTGAAGCCCACGCACAAAAGCCTTCCCCATCTCCGCCGCCAGATAGGGATCTTCCCCGTAGGTTTCATGTCCCCGGCCCCATCTGGGATCCCGGAAAATATTCACATTGGGAGACCAGAAGGTCAGCCCCTTATAAATGTCCCGGTCTCCCTCTTCGGAATAGGCGTGATACTTTGCCCTTCCCTCTGTGCTGATCACATCTGCCGCCTGTTCCATCAGTTGGGTATTAAACGAGGCTGCCATGCCGATGGCCTGAGGAAATACCGTGGCTGTTCCACCCCTGGCCACGCCATGGAGCGCTTCATTCCACCAGTTATATGCCGGAATATGCAATCTCGGAATCGCCGGTGCCTGATAACGAAGCTGCGAGGCTTTTTCTTCCAGCGTCATTTTTCCGACCAGCTCTCTGGCCGCTTCCTCTGCCCATTTTCTGTCTCGTTTCATAAAATTTATCTCCTCCACTTCCACGCCATATGCGCCTGCCACGTTTTATAATCCGTTCCGTCCTGTCAGCCCTGATACCCTCAGATTTCCCTGGCCGACCGATACTTGGATTATATCACATTCCGTTTTTACACAACAGTTTTGATATGAAAAATTTTTCTTTCACCGCACTCCCAATTCCTACTCTTCTCCATGAAAGCCGTCACCCCCGCTTCGCTGAAACCCGCGAAACCAGCTGTAGGGCGCAGGAGAAGCCAAATGCGCCTCTTTTGATGTCATTTCCGTCCTCAAACCTTCCCTGGCGCCCCCCGACAAACGTTGATACTGGTGGGTTAAAAGTGTCTCCAGCCGGGGCAAATCCAACTTGGCCAATCCCGAATGAAGCATACACGCCGTGCCGTGGACGAACAAAAGAAATCCCTGGGCTACCTCCGTCTCATGATCTGAAAAGCCTCCCAAGATCCGTCCCTCCAATTCCTCCATACACACCTGTCCCTCCGAAAAATGCGGCAGCATCGTTTCAAGCAGCACAGACTGGGTCTGCTGAAATAAAAGAAAAAACAGATGGGGAGCACGGACCGCAAACAAAACATGGGCCATCCCAATGGCAACCGCTGCATTTCCCGCCTTCCTTTCAGCCGCCGTTTCCCGCCTTCCATTTTTCTCCAGAAAATCCCGATACTCCATACCCGCCTTCCGATAAATCTGATCCTTCAACTCATCCATATTAGTATAATAACTGTAAATCGGCTGCACCGAACACTTGGCCAAACGTGCCAGAGACTTGGCCGAAACTGCATCCATTCCCTGTTCCTTAACCAGACAATACGCCTGTTCCAATAAAAATTCCTTCGTAATCCTCTGTCTCGGCATAACATCCTCCCTATCTAATTTCATTATAATGATTATTATATAATAATTATTATATAAACTCAAACTTTTTTGATCTTTCCCTTTCTACGTCCATAAGTATCATGTTAGTCTTTTTTATAATAATCATTATATAACAGTCATTATAACATTTCAAGTCAACATTGCAGTTATCCACTGTCCGGGTCGCCCGCCCGAATTCCACACACAAAAAAGTGAACCCCCTCTTCCCAATACCCAATGGAAAACAGGAGATTCACTTTTCATCCTACCAATTTTTCACGCCACCAATTCCGGCCCTATGTACTTCCTTATGCAAAAACCTTCACAATATCTGTCATAATCTGGCTGATCTCAATATGCTGCGGACATTCCTTTTCACAGTGACGGCACTTTCGACAGGCATCCGCCTTTTTCTCCAGCGTATCGTACAGCTCCTTGGCCTTTTCCATTCCCTTCGTGGCAGTCTGATTATAGGCTTCAAAGGTCTTTGGAATATCCAATCCGAACGGACATGGCATACAATACGCGCACTTTGTACATGGCACAATCGCCATGGTATCATAAATATGCTTTGCCTTTCCAAGCATCGCAACGTCCTCTCCTGAAAGCATACCGATATGAGAGCGGTCCGCATACATCAGATTATCCTGCGTCTGCTGCATGGTACTCATACCGCTTAACATCAGACTGACTTCCGGCAGATTCCAGAGAAAGTCCAGCGCCCATTCCACCGGAGTCTTCGTATCCGGAAGCACTTTCTGCACCTGCAGCGGGGGAACTGCCAGTTTTCCGCCAAGCAAAGGCTCCATGATAACGACTCCAAGCCCTTTAGAAGCCGCATACTTCAAGCCTTGCATTCCAGCCTGATGCTCCAGATCAATATAATTAAACTGGATCTGACAGAAATCCCAATGGAAAGCATCCACGATTTCCTTAAAGGTATTCAAATCATCATGGAACGAAAAACCTGCAAAACGGATTCTTCCGTCTGCTTTGGCTTCATCCAGTTTTTTCAGCAAATGACATTCCTCTACGGTTTTCCAACGGTCTTTATTGAGGGCATGTAGCAAATAAAAATCCACATGATCTGTTTGAAGTTTTTCCAGCTGCTCATTTAAAATGCGGTCAAAATCTTCTTCCTTCTGTACCATCCAAACAGGAAGTTTTGTCGCAAGCATCGTTTTCTCCCGATATCCGTCCTGCAAGGCTTTTCCCACAACCACTTCACTCATTCCCCCATGATAGGGATATGCGGTATCCACATAATTGACGCCGTTGTCAATGGCGGTACGAATCATACGAACAGCTTCTTTTTCATCAATGGATTTGCTGTCCGACGGATCTGTCACCGGAAGGCGCATGGCGCCAAATCCCAGGGCGGATACTTCTACCCCCGTATTTCCGAATTTTCTGTACTGCATAACATAACCTCTCTTTCCTACAGTGCAAAACTGTATGTGTATTTTCCCTTTACTGTGTGCATCTGCCGTTTTTTTGCAAACAAGCTGGTTAACCCAATGCTGTTTTCCAAATCGTGGAAAAATCATCCATTTCTCAGCTACTTTTTATTATACTCAATCAAATTGAAAAAAGGAATAGATTATTTTATAGCGTTTTTATATTCCACTAAAAATAATGCTATTCCTTTTCCATTTTTATACATTTTTAAAATGACACCGAAGAAACAGACCTTTTGCCCTGATAACTTCCTTCGAAAACCACTTCCGCCGACCCCTTCAGAAATACCGTTTCCCCGGCATCGGGGGTGCAGATATATAATTTTCCTCCGGCAAGTTCCACTGTGATTTCCTCTTTCACCAATCCTTGAGCGTAAGCGGCAGCAAACACAGCACAGGCCCCGCTGCCGCAGGAAAGCGTCTCCTGACTACCTCTCTCCCATACCCGCATCCGTACACGACTCCGACTTAGAATGTGAGCAAATTCAATATTACATCCATTTGGGAAAACAGATGCATGCTCCAAGACCGGTCCCAGTGCTTCCACCGGAAAGCATTCCGTATCCGTCACCCAGATAACTCCATGGGGATTGCCCATGGAAACCGGATGGATCACAAGGGGAATTCCTTTTTCCGTCATGGAGATGGCTGCTTTCAAAATGGGATGACCCATATTCACTGTCACGGATGTTACACAGTCCCCTGCTGTTTCCAGATACAGTTCCTTCATCCCAGACATGGTTTCCACCATAATATGGTGTTTCGGCACAATCCCATACTCATATACATATTTTCCGACGCATCGGATTCCATTTCCGCACATCATGCCCTCCGAGCCATCTGCGTTATACATTTTCATTTTGCAGTCCGCCTCCTTTGACGGTTCTATCAATATGATGCCGTCGGCACCCACTCCGAAATGGAGCCTGCAAAGTTCCACTGCCAATTGTTCGGGCGCAGAAACGGATTCCTGAAAACAGTCAATATAAATATAATCATTCCCCGTTCCCTGCATTTTTATAAATCGCATATGATAACCTCCGCCTTTTTACAGCCGACACGGATGGATCCGTTGCCTGCCTGAATTCCAGCAGAACAGCGAAACAGACATACACACCCATTCAGCGGACGCTACATATCCATGATCCGCTGTCCACAGTGTTCAGGCGGATGACAGAATTATCCAAGAATTTCTTTCATAACACGAAGTGTGTTTTTATAAAATATCTTTTCAATGGTATCAGCCTGGAATCCGGCTTTCGCCAATGCGTCCGCCAGTCGAGGCATATACGAACAGTCTTTCATTTCCATATTGGTTCCTATTCCGTCAAAATCACTTCCCAAGCCGATACACTCTGTTCCGCCTACTTGTATGATATGCCGTATGTGGGCAATGAGTCCATCCATCGTCCCAAATACCGTTCCGTCACAATTTGGATTGCATGTAAATGCGGCATAAAAATTCAGTCCCATGACACCTCCCCGCTGTGCCAGGCTCCGAATCATATCATCTGTCATATTTCTGGTGTGGGAGCAAATACTCCTTGCATTGGAATGACTGGCCACAAACGGCTTCTTTGTATGGCGAAGAACATCATAAAATCCCTCATCTGACAGATGGGAAACATCAATAATCATTCCTATCCGTTCCATTTCTTCCACAAAAGCAATCCCCGTTTCCTTCAGGCCGAAGGCAGGATCCCCATGGAAGCAATGGGGATACCCCAGCTCATTTTCATGGTTCCAGGTCAGGGTCAGCATACGCACTCCCAGTCGGTACAGCATACGCAATACTGCCATATCTCCCAGGCAGACCGCTCCTTCCTCCACGGATAAAAGAGCGGACATTTTCCCCTGTTTCTTATTTTCTTCCGCTTCCTTCACTGTCGTCACCGGCGTCATCCATTCACTGTTTTCCGCCATTTGCCGATAAAACAGATCAATTCCGTCTAGGCAAGTCTGGAGCGGGTTGGAATGGTCCTTGACAGCTACAAACACAGCAAATGTCTGGAGCAGGTAATCGGCTTCGCGCATTCGCTTCAAATCAATATGGCAATGATTTTCCCGCAGTGTCTCCTGATTCTTTTTTTCATATAGCGCCATAATCGTGTCACAGTGCATGTCGCATACCTTCATGTCTCTTCCCCTTTTCTTTTTTCCAATCATACTTCTTTCCATTTGAAATGTCAAACGGATTTCCTGTCTTATCCCAATGCCTTCATATCAGCGCTGAAGAATAAAAACTTTTCGCAATAGAAATACCAGTTAATCCACTGCTTTTCTCCTGGTTGGTGTAAGATAGAAGAAAGAAATTTTACGCACAGGAGAAAAGCATGGAAAAATCAAAAAAGAAAA
>DVJD01000006.1 GCA_018710785.1 Candidatus Fimimorpha excrementavium | reverse complement strand
TGAAAAAGCCCTATTCCCACGAGATCATCGGCCCTCTGGGACAGGGCGTCGGGGTCTGCGAGGGAATTGCGAAATCTGTGAAGGTGCTCTGCGATGCCCTGGGAATCTGGTGTATGATCGTGCTCTGCGGAAATAACCCGGAGAAGGGCATCAAATACCGCCACACCTGGAACGTGGTGAATATTGGCGGGACCTATTACCATCTGGATGCCACTTTTGACAATAGCCTGGGAAAATGCAGTCTGACGGGAGAGGAAATCCGCTATGATTATTTCAATCTGGACGACAGGAAAATATTCCGGGATCATGAGCCGCTGATAGCTCCTGCTCCGGCCTGCACGGACGGGGACCATTTCTACTACAGGGAAAAGAAACTGTCCTTCACAAAGACAGAAGAAGTCTATAAGAGGGCGCTCCAGGCGGCAAAAAAAGGGAAAATTTTCACCTTCCACTGGCGGGGCGGGTACCTGACGAAAGAAGTTCTGGCACAGCTTCTGGACATGCTGGGAAAAGCTGGGCAGGAGCGGGGCAGACGCGCAAAGGTGAGCCTCAACTGGCCCCAGGCCGTGCTCCGGGTGCGCTACGTCCAGGAGGATATTCTCCCTGCGGAAGTGATTATGGAGGAAGCCAACGAAGGGGAAGAAACGGCCGCCGGCGGGGGCGGGCAGATGGGAGAAAATGGGGGTGTCGGTTAAAAAACGGTAGTAACCGACACCCTCTTATCAAATATTGTAAAGTTTTTCAGTATGTCTGAAGCTGGCACATTCAAAATTTCCACCTGCATTCTTTTGAATGAGCCCGGTTGTTTCCAGATACCTGATGTATTTTTTTATCTCATCCTCCGAAAAGCGAAGCGCCTTATCCTCTGACCACGTTTTAAATTTCTGAATAATCTGGCTCTCGGCCTGCTCCGATTCAGACTGTACAAGAAATAATACGGTCGAAATCCCTTCCAGGTTGTGGTCACTCTCAATTTGATTTACATACCGTACAGCCTCTGCCACCGCTGGCAGCAGTCTTTCCAGCGTTTTGTCTGTTTTTTCACTGCATATGGTCTTATATGCCATCTGATACGTTGTTTCTGTATCTTTGATCTGATAAAATTCCTGATATGCGCCGATATCACGTCCTACGATATCAATTGCATATGCATAAGGCCCATACTTATGCTTCTGAAAAGAAAAATATGACTCACCAGCAAATATATCCATAAAATATGCCGCCTTTTGAAGCCGCAGCTTGGTATGCTTTTTCAGTCCCATCTTCAGCTTCATGACAATCAGACTGGAAGCAGAGAGCTTCGGGGCAGTCTTGGGCTTCTGTACATAATTGCCGCCCGGCTCATAAATCAGAAATGTGTATTCATCCTCGACCTTTTTCAATTTTTCCTCGATCAGATGTTTTACCACAGGCCATTGAAGCCCTCCGTTTCCGCACCCTAACGGCGGAATCGCAATCGACGTAACCTGCAGTTCAGGAAGCACTTTCAGCAACTCATCCAAGCCTGTCTCTATATAACTCAGTTTGGAATTTTCTCTCCATCTGTCTTTTGTGGGAAAATTTATAATTGTAATTCCGTCCTCTACAAACACATGCAAAGTCCCTGGGTGCAGATTGCCATTTTTGCATGCTTTTACATAGGACTTATTATTTTCAGGAAATTTCATCTTAAATTGATAGGCGATTCCTTTTCCCATATACCCGTCACAGTTGACCGTGTTAATTAAACACTCTGCTCCGGACGCAAATATATCTCCTGTTACATATTTAATCAACACAATCACCTCCCTGTCAGAACCACTGTGGCATTACATTGACAAATGGCGGAGGAAACTCGATCCCGTATGCACGCAGCGTGTTTTCCGCGAATTCCTTTGATTGTTCGGATGGAACATAAAAACACTGAAAACAATCTACCGGAATCACTTTTGCACTCAGACATTCTGCCATTTTGGTCTGTTTTGAATCCGGATCAGTTAATCCAACCTTTGCCATGGTATCCCAGTCAATCCTCTTAAATCCTTCTTCATAATCGTATAGCTGGCAGTCTTCCAATGACAGCGGATGTTTTGGAAGGACTTTAAAGTTATTCCTCCTTGCCAATTCCCTGCGGATACAGATATACATCATTTCATCATTTGCGTGCTGCTTTTTTACTGCAAGGTCAAATGCAGTATAGGGATGGAAATGAAATGGAATATATTCATCCAAACCCAAACGCTCCCGCTTCACAATAATCTCCGGATTTGCTATATCTTCAAATGTTACTGTATTTTACAGGAGAACTTTCCTCGGAATTAATCCAAAACGGATAATTGATTCGAGATTTTTCAGTTCGGTCAGATGATACAGCAACTTGCCTGATTTTACATTCTCTAATCCCATTCGGCTTTCCCTCATAAAAGTATATCATATTTTCCATAAAGATACATCAATATTTGCCGATTCCTCCGTAAAAAGACGAGTTCAGATCGCCCTGAAATACCATTATTTTTCTATCAAATAATTTCTAAAGTTATGTTTCATAACAATACCAAGTTTTACATACTCCACTTCATTTTCCCAGGGAGAGCCGTCGATGTAGTCATAGAGCATCCGGATCGCTTCCTGCACCTGGAGCTCCGGGGCCTGCCATATGGTGGCAGCCACCAGGCCGCTGTCCAGATAGGGCTCCAGCTCCTCAAATATGTCGCTGGCCACAGCGGTGATC
>DVJD01000059.1 GCA_018710785.1 Candidatus Fimimorpha excrementavium | reverse complement strand
TTTTCTTTTTTGATTTTTCCATGCTTTTCTCCTGTGCGTAAAATTTCTTTCTTCTATCTTACACCAACCAGGAGAAAAGCAGTGGATTAACTGGTATTTCTATTGCGAAAAGTTTTTATTCTTCAGCGCTGGCCCCCAGGACAAATGCATTGATAAAGAAATTGGAAGCAAAATGGAAATCCGGCTGTTTCTATTTTTTTCGATGTGTCAGGATAATTCCTGCTGCCAAAGCCGTGAACGGAGCCACTGTCACCAGACCGAAACTTCCAATCACCGTATCCAATATCTCAGCGGAAACATACTTATAATTTAATATATGGTCAATGGGAGTCCCCTGCGCCATAAACACCATGAGCAGAGTGATATAGCCGCCGGAGTAGGCCAGAAGAAGGGTAGTGGTCATGGTTCCCATGGCTGCCCTTCCCACATTCATGCCGGATTTCGCCGCCTCTTTCCACCCGATCTGCGGTTTCTTTTCCACGACTTCATGAACAGCTGATGTGATATCCACAGACAAATCGATCATCGCTCCCGATGCCCCGATAAAAATACTGCTCATAAATATGGATGTGAGGTCCAGATGCTGGTACCCGCTGTATAAAAGGGATTCGGAATCCGGCATCACGGCTCCGTTTATTTTGAACAAGCCGGTAAAAAGCATTCCCAGAACACATGTGGTAAAAATCCCCAGAAGGGAACCCGATATGGCCGTCAGGCTCCGTCTATCCAAACCGTATACAAAGAAAATGATAACGGCAGTGATCAGCACCGTAATGCCGATTCCCACCCAGATGGGGGAGTATCCATTTAAGTACGCCGGAACCAATAGTTTCCATATCATCAGAATCGTGATGGAAAAGGAAAAAATCGCCAGAAGTCCGTTTTTTCCGGCGATCAGAATGAGAAAAACGGCAAAAATCACCAGCAGAATCAGTTCCTTATCCAGGCGATAATGATCCGACATCACCACCGAAGCCACTCTGTCTCCCTGATGGCTGATGGTTACAAGGGCCACATCCCCCACTTTATAGATCTTATCTTTTTCCAAGGAACCGCTCAAAAAGTTGACGCCCTCCAGTTCCTGATCCTTAAAAATACCGTCTTTCACCTTGATCACGCACGTCTGTTCCCCGGATTGTATCAAACCTGACGTTTTGATCGCACTGTTATCTACCTGAATGACTTCTCCTCTGACACGCTCCGTTCCCTGATAAATTAAGGCATCCTCATAGCCGGTTGGTATGGCTATGAGGATCCCTATTAATACGATACCAAGGAGAAGCATGAAAAACATGGACTTTTTTTGTTTTAACCACACATGTTTCATGGATTCTCTCCTCTCCCGCGTTTGCTCCGTCTTCGATTACTGCACCTGTGTCAGTGCTGCCATTTTCTTATAAATATCGGTATTGTCATAATATCCCACAAATTCATCCTGTCCGACACCCATGGCCAAAACTTCCACCGGAAGTCCTGTATGTGCATAAGAACCAAAATTAATCCCGCTCTTATTATTTAAAATATGGGTAATGGTAACGGTCAAAGGTTCATAGCTGCCGTATTTGATGTACTCATCCTGTGCGAATTCTTCTTCCTCACCGGTTCTCGTCATGGTTGTTTCGTATGCCTCTTTTAACAGATCATACTCATACTGGGTCATATACAGATTTCCGTCATCATCGGATTCCGGATGCTGGTTGGCGTTGTCTTTTTCCATGGTCTCCTCCGCGCCTTCCTCAGCCGGGGCCATCAGACCGAACAATTCTGTCACGTCGTTCATAACCGTATCAAAATCCGTCTTTTCTTCCTTATACTTTGCCACATAGTCGCTGTCAAACTTTGCATAGGAGATCTTCTGATTGTTGAAGTTTGTCAGGAACGTATCGTAATCCGTTCCGGCATAGCCGATGGTCAGTCCGCCTGTCTCATGGTCCCCGGTTACCAGAATCAGTGTCTCATCCGGATGTTCCTTATAAAATTCCACGGCCTGTTCCACTGCCTCATCCAGTTCAATGGTATCGGACAGAGTGGAGCCTGCGTCATTGGCATGACATGCCCAGTCAATCTTTCCGCCTTCTACCATCATGAAAAATCCCGTATCATTATCCAGCATTTCAATTCCTTTGTCCACGTAATCAGCCAGAGACCACTGTCCTTCCTGAAGATCCAATCCATAGGCCATGGAATCGCTGTCTGCCAGATGTTCATCGATCAGAAGGGCCTTTCCGCTGTCTGCGGTCAATGCTTCTGCTTCTGCCTGCGTCCTTACCACTTGATATCCCGCCTGCTCTGCTCTTGCGTACAGGTCTTCCTTATCTTCATCCGGACCGGTTGGCTCCAGGAGAGCGCCGCCCGCGAAATAGTCGAATCCGCTTTCGATCATTTCCTCGCCGATTTCATAATAATTGCTTCTGGATTCCTGATGCGCATAAAAAGCCGCCGGTGTGGCATGATTGATATTTACACTGGATATGATTCCGATCTTATAGTCCTTTTGGCTTTTCAGTTTTTCCGCTATGGTCTCATACTCCTGTGTGAAGTCAGTGCTTACATTGATGCTTCCGCTCCATGTCTTATATCCGGTTGCGATGGATGTCGCTGTGGAAGCGGAATCCGGCGCAAAAGATGTGCTGTCATACGTCTGTGCGGAACCGCTTACGGGGAAACTGAGCATGGTCAGATTGTTTTTGCTGGAAAGAGCCTGCTTCTCTTCTCCGTCCACCGTTACCATTTCCGGATTTTCCTGTGCCGCATTGGCGCTGAGGAAATAGTTGGTCATCTGAATCTGCGGATAACTCATACCATCGCCGATGAACAGAAATACATACTTCGGAATCGTTCCTTCCGCTTCACTCGTCTGTGCTGCCTGCGCTTCTGTCTCCTGCACCTGCGCTTCCTGGGACTGTCCTTCTGCATTGGCCTGGACAGACGGAGACTGGCATCCCATGGCAGATAAAACCAAGGCTCCTGCTCCTGCTGCCGCCGCAATTTGTTTTGCACTCTTTTTCAGCGTTTTTTTCATCACTTCTTCTCCTTTTTTCTTTCTTTACAAAAGTCATATAATTCTGACTTTTTGTTCGCTAAAAACAATTTTCTCAGATATGTTCTGAGATTATACTGTTTTCCGGCAAAATAGATTATAAAAACGCCGCGTAAAATTTATAATTGGGTTCTTGTTAAATGTTTGTTAGATTTTTTTACTTTTTATCGTCATTTCTTCTGCAAAGGTGTGTTCCGTCAGTTCGGATAACTGTCTGATTTTTTGATTCAGCATGGTCCGCATGCAGACGGGAACATGCTCCTGATGTGCCCTGTGGATCGCCACACATTCTTTGCAATTGCCGTGATACCGGCATGCTTTCGGACAAGGACAGTGATCCTTTTTCTCATATTCCTCCCGAAATGCCGCCGCAAACTCCTCCTGGATCAATCGTCCCTTTTCCCGGTTGCCTTTATGAAACTCTTCCATTGCCCTTTTTTCGATCTCATTCCCATCAATTTTCATCTTTCTATGGACCTCCTTTTCGTAATCTGTTATCATTATATTGTTTTATTGCAGCAAAAACTATCGTTTTATTCGCTGTTTCATATCAAAATATAACCAGATACGGAGGATTTCCATGAATGACAAAAATCCCGTCTATTCCCATAACCCCTATGATCGCGGCAGCTTCCCGCTCCTGGTGCTTAAGGTAAATCACCGCACCTGTACCCCTCCCAATGAAGGATTCCGCATTCTTCACTGGCATGACGAAGTTCAGTTTCTCTACCTGATCAAAGGCACCGTGGATGCCCAGGTCCATCAGGATCATCTGCTGATTCATGCCGGTGAATGTCTATTCATCAACCGAAATGCGGTCCACCTCATCCAAGGGTCCGATTCCTGTATCTATCGCAGCTATATCATCCCGGAAAAAATGCTTGGTTTTTTCCCCGGCAGTGTGATGGAAGAACAGTATGTATTTCCCATCACCCATAACCCATGTTTTACCCACTGCCTTCTCACGCCCCAACATGAACCGCATGTTCCAGTCCTACAAAATCTGAAAAAGCTGGATGAGACATACACCGCTTCCGCTCCCAACCCATTTTTTGAATACGATCTTTCCATACAGATCGCTGTCCTGTGGAAAGCCTTTCTGTCCTGCCTCCCCAAGCTGCCGCCAAAGACCGATTTGTTTCTGCGCGACCTGGATCGGATTCAGAAGTTGCTTACCTATATCCACCAAAACTATGGAAAGGACCTCTCTCTCGCTGCCATTGCCGACGCGGCACATATCAGTAAAAGTGAATGTCAGAGAACCTTTCTGAAGTTCACCCATACCTCCCCCTACCAGTATCTGCTCCGCTACCGCCTCCATGCTGCAGCTTCCCAGCTGAAAAGTTCTTCCAGGACCGTTTCTTCCATTGCCTCTGATACAGGTTTTTCTTCTGTCAGCTCCTTTATCCACTATTTTAAAAAGCAATATGGGATGACGCCGACGGCGTATCGAACCAGTGAGACGTCCCTTTTGTGACTCCCTTCCGTTTACCGCCTGTACCTTCTCTTTGATTTTTTTCTTGACTTCCCGTTCTTCGTCGCTTATAATGGATTTTCATAAAGGGCAAAGATGCTTCCTGAGAGGAGATCTTTGCCCTTTTATTTTTGTACAGGAGGGATGATGATTATGTGTTCCATTATGTGTTACTGTTCTGATCTGGCCGACTATGATCGCTTTGTGGAAGGATTTTCCAAAACCACTTCCCGCGGTCCGGATTCCGCCAGAATCATCGATACCGGCCATGGCCTCATGGGATTTCAGAGGCTGTCCATCATGGGCCTGACCCCGGAAGGGATGCAGCCCTTTTCCCTGCATGGCAATCATATCGTATGCAATGGGGAAATCTATGGTTTTCGTCCGCTGAAACAGCGGCTGATTCAAAAGGGGTATCATTTTTCCAGCGACAGCGACTGTGAAATTCTGCTTCCCCTCTATGAAGAATTTGGTACGAATATGTTTTCCATGCTGGATGCGGAATATGCCCTCGTCCTCTATGACGCCTCTTCCCAGTCCTATATCGCGGCCAGGGATCCCATCGGAATCCGCCCTTTGTTTTACGGCTACGACAAAAACGGCGCCATCCTATTCGCCAGCGAAGCCAAAAACCTGGTGGAACTCACCGACGAAGTCCACCCGTTTCCTCCCGGCCATTATTATAAAGACGGCGCGTTTGTCTGCTATCGGGACATCACCGACGCTCCCCGGGTTGAGGAGGAAGACATCGATGTGATCTGCCGGGCCATCCACGACAAACTGGTGGCAGGCGTGGAAAAACGGCTGGATTCCGATGCGCCTTTGGGCTTTCTTTTAAGCGGCGGCCTGGATTCCTCTCTGGTCTGCGCCATCTCTGCCTCGCTGCTGAAAAAGCCCATCCGCACCTTTGCTGTGGGCATGGATCAGGATGCCATCGATTTGAAATATGCCAAGGAAGTGGCCGATTACATCGGAAGCGAACATACCGAAATCATCATCACCAAAGAACAGGTCATCCAGGTGCTTCCCGAAGTCATACAGGCGCTGGGAACCTATGATATTACAACGATCCGTGCCTCCATCGGCATGTATCTCATTTGTAAAGCGATCCATGAACAAACCGACATCCGCGTTTTAATGACCGGAGAAATCTCCGATGAGCTCTTTGGCTACAAATATACGGATTTTGCCCCTTCCCCGGAAGAATTCCAAAAGGAATCCGTAAAACGGATACGTGAATTATACATGTATGATGTTCTGCGTGCCGACCGCTGCATCAGTGTTCATTCCATGGAAGCCCGGGTTCCTTTCGGGGATCTGAGTTTTGTCTCCTATGTCATGGGGATCGATCCGGCCAAAAAAATGAATGTCTACCACAAGGGAAAGTATCTGCTCCGCCATGCCTTTGAGGGAGATTATCTTCCGCCAAACATACTCATGCGGGAAAAAGCGGCGTTCTCCGATGCAGTCGGCCATTCCATGGTGGATGATCTGAAAGAATATGCCGAATCCCTCTACAGCGATGAAGAATTCCGGGAAAAATGCCAAAAATATACCCATGCCAAACCGTTCACCAAAGAATCTCTTTTATACAGGGAACTCTTTGAACAATACTATCCCGGCCAGTCCCGGATGATCGTCGATTTCTGGATGCCGAACAAAAACTGGGAAGGCTGCGATGTCAATGATCCTTCCGCAAGAGTCCTGTCCAACTATGGAGACAGCGGAAAATAAAGCAAATTTCGCCCTCTGCGGCGTCCCGGATGAACGTCTTTTTTCCGGCGCTGCTTCTGTCACTGCCGCTGCCTCTCTAAAAGAGGCCTGCGGCCTTTCTCCCTGCATCATCGGTCCCATTCCCCTTTGCCGAAACGGCTCCTTTCTCAATCAAACGGCCTTTCCGGATCCCATACCGATCGACCTGCTTTTTTCCGGCCTGCAGCCCGGCCAAGCGCTGTTTGGCGGCTGTATTTTCCCCGGGCAGCAGACTGTTCTTCAGGAAAAAGGCGTCCGTGCCTTTGACTTGATGGAAGATCTCACCTTCTCCTACTATAATACAATCGCCACGGCTGAAGGAGCCATCTGTGAAGCCATCCGGCAAAGTCCCTATCCCAAAACGTATGATCCCTCCTATGAGAAACTGCTGGGGGAACGCCTGAAAGAAGTGATTTCCGATCCTGCCGCTTTCGTAAAATCACTGCCATCTATGACAGCAACAAAATATTGCATCTGTCAGAATGAAAGGGACTCTATAAAATGTACCAAAGACGTATTCCAGTAATTCTGGTAAACTCTTTCCTCATTTCCATCCAGATTTAATTGATACATCCGAAAGATAACGGGGAAGTTTTTCGGCTGCCACTGTTCTTCATAGGAATATTGATACTTCATGCCCAATCGTTTCATCACTTCCCCGCTTCTCGGATTTTTAACATCATGGGTCGCTGTAATATATGGAATTCCATCGCTTTTTAGCTGCCCGATGACGGCTCTCCCGGCTTCTGTGATAATCCCCCGGTGCCAAAATTCTTTGCGCAGTCCGTATCCGAAATCATAACTGTCCTCCATACTGACATTGACATAGCCGATGGGGACGTTATCCTTCTTCAGGCAGACTGCGTAGTTGTACGCCTGATCCTTCGCATAGTTTACGGCATACCGCTTTTCATAAAACTCCTTTGCCTCCTCCATGGTTTTCAGCGGAAACCACGGCAGGAAGGTATTCACTTCTTCATCACTGTAGATTTGATAGAACGCGTTTCGATCCTGTTTCGTAAATTTTCTCAGAATCAGCCGTTCGGTTTCAATGGTTGGTGTATTGCTCATTCTCTATCCCTCATACGGCGGCCTGAAATATTCCGGCCGCACAGCCAAACTGTTTTGATCCGCATGCGTCTGTTCCTGATAAGCCGCGAACTGGGACGTCCGATAGTCCCGATCCTTCCAATGGATCAAACAATCCGAATCCGGCTGGCAATATAAATTATTTTCAAAAACAAACTGCTCCATGGCCCCCGGATCGATCCCGCTGGATATGGCCGCCCCCGCTCTCGGCGCATGATAAAAAACATTGCCTCGGATGGTACAATACGTGCCATCTTTCGGAATCGTCTCCTCCAAACGCCAAATCAGCACATAAACCGATGTGGCGGGATGAAACGGAATCTCCGTGCGCCGCGGCGGCTGTTCCCCCTGCATGGTAAAGGCGCCTCCTCCCTGGAGGCATACATTCTGCTCAAAATAAATATCCCGGGAACTGGGACCGCGCCATTCATAACAGGCCATTCCGCATCGCATAAATACATTGTGCCTGAAATACAATCGCTGCGGAATCTCACTTTCTCCCAGATACCCCTGATGGGTGACTCCCGAATCATAGATATCTTCAAACACGCAATGTTCCACGATACAGTCATGGGCGCCGTTCCAAAACTCCACCCCATTGCCCAGCCGGACTCTGGTTTTGAAATCCCATACCCCGCCTCCGATCAGGCGGAAACAGCAGTTTCGGATGGTGATGTGATGGCCTTTTTCCCTGGAAAATCCATGGACCCCGCTTTTTTCAAATGTAACATGCTCGATCACCGCATAGTCCCCGGATGTCACTGCCATGCGGTCTCCCCAGCAGACCAGCTCTATGGAAGCATATACACTTGCCGGATTCTGCGGACAGCATACATACAGCGTACCATTTCCCCACATCGGCCATTGGGACGGCTCCGAATGGATACTATGCCCCAACCGCGTATAATACCATTCTCCCGGATTCTTCAAATCCTCCTGCGACCACCGCAGATTTCCGAACGACGCGCCATCGTCAAATACAATATTGCAGATTTCCGTAGGGATTTCTTTCGTATACTGCCAGATTCCGGGAGACAACTCTTTCCAGCAGTCCAAAGAGGACGCGTCAATGGACGGATTCACCACGGGATCCGGCCCTTCGCCATAGGCGCTGTACGTAATGGGCCCAAGCTCTGATCCGCCCGGCAGCACCAAGGCTTTTTTCATGACCGTCCCGCGGCGAAACAGCACCTGATCCCCCGGCTGCAGCGCATGGGTATGGCCCTCCAATGTTCTCCAGGGATCTTTGGCATCCGTCCCCGTATTGCTGTCTTGTCCCCAAAATGGATCAATATAATACTTCATTTTCCTTTCCCTTCTCCTTTCTTATTCGTTCTCTTTTTTAGATAATTGCGAAACTCTATAGGCTGCATAAATCCTCACTTTTTGAGCCTTACCATCTTCATTGCTCCTCACCAATGCTTTTGTTTGCGGAAACCATTCACAGGCC
>DVJD01000058.1 GCA_018710785.1 Candidatus Fimimorpha excrementavium | reverse complement strand
TCAAGGGATCCCAGGCAGGTACTTCTCTCAGAACGATCATGAATAATCTGTCCGGGGATGTGACGATCTGCGGATCCGCAATCGGAGAGGTAACGATTGCAACGACCAATGCAGATGGCTCCATGAGGGATCTGTCGGACATTCTGGCTGACTGCCGAACGGCATTTTCAGGTCTATCTGAATCAGAGAAGGCGGCAGCGGCTGAATCGTTGGTTGGCAAGAATGCGATGTCCGGATTTCTGGCTCTGATGAACGCCGGAGAAGCGGATATCAACAAGCTTTCCAGTGCGATTGATAACTGCGATGGTTCTGCGGCAAGTATGGCTGAGACCATGAATGATAACCTTGCCGGTCAGCTGCAGATCCTGAAGTCCCAACTGGAAGAGCTGGCGATTTCTTTTGGTGAACTGTTGATGCCCGCGATCCGAACCATTGTGGGTTGGATCCAGAAGTTTGTGGACTGGCTCAATTCGATGGATGAGGGTACCAGGAAGGTGATCGTGACGATTGCCCTGGTGGCGGCTGCGATCGGTCCGGTATTGATCATAGTCGGTAAAGTCATCTCTGCGGTCGGTACTATTATGACTCTGGTGCCGAAGCTGGCAGGCGTGATCAATGCAGCGAAGGGTGTATTTGCAGCTTTCAATGCGGTATGTGCGGCGAATCCGTATGTGCTGATTATAGCGGCGATCGTTGCTTTGGTGGCGGCGTTTATTTATCTCTGGAATAACTGTGAAGAGTTCCGGCAGTTCTGGATAGACCTGTGGGAGAGTATTAAAGAGATTGCCATTGCTGTATGGGAAGCACTGAAGGCTTTCTTCCAGGCGGCATGGGAAGCAATCAAGACCACGGCAACAACGGTCTGGAATGCGATAAAGGATTTCTTCTCCGGCTTGTGGGAGGGAATCAAGAATATCTTCAATACGGTGGTGAATGCGATCAGCACCTTCCTGACCACAGCATGGAATACGATCAGGAATACCGTGACGACCGTATGGAATTCGATAAAGACGTTCTTCACGACAGTCTGGAATGGTATCAAATCGGTTATCACGACAGCGGTGAATGCGATTTCCACCTTCCTGAGTACGGCGTGGAATGGTATCAAGACAGCGATCACTACGGTGCTGAATGCCATTAAGACAGCGGTTACTACGGTCTGGAATGGTATCAAGAATACGATCACGACCATTGTGAACGGAATCAAGAATACCGTTACTACGGCATGGAACAATATCAAGTCTGCCGTATCCAATATCTTTGCTCTCGGAGACCATCCAGCAATACATCGCTGTCCCTTATTTCAGAGGAAATGGTCATATCAGGATACAAATTCGATAAAACGGGGATAATTTTCCATAAAGGCGCAGGTGCGCAGGAGCCGACAAAAATGGTGCGGCGTTTTCTGTCATAATCCTGAATACCGTGTATCATTTCACTTGCCTGATCCATGATTCTTTTGGCATATGAAACAGCCAATGTTCCATTTTCATTGAGTTCGATTTTATTTTTATGCCGAATGAATAGGGGGACTTGAATTTCATTTTCCAGCCGCTGCATGGAACGGCTGAGTGCGGATTGAGAAAGATGCAGCTTCTCCGCTGCTCCGGATAATGTGCCGCAGTCTGCCACGGTAAGCAGCTGTTCCAACTGATAGAGTTCAAACATGGTATCACCTCTCCATTTCATTTTACCACCCAGGTATCACTTTTTCAAGTTCAGTATGCATTTGAGTCATAGCACCCTGTGAAAATGGCACTGTACTTTCCGCAAATTTGATTCTACAATATAGGTAATCAGAAAAGCAAAGGAGGTGCAGGAATGCAGCACATAAGCCTTCATAACGGTGTGGAAATGCCGGTTATGGGTTACGGTACTTTTCAAATAACAGATCCCGCACTGTGTGAACAATGTGTAAGCAATGCGCTGGGAGCAGGGTATCGTCTGATTGACACCGCTGCCGCCTATCAAAATGAAGAAGCGGTGGGGAGTGCCATCCGCCGCAGCGGTATTCCTCGCCGGGAAATTTTTCTGACTACTAAGCTGTGGATACAGGATGCAGGATATGACGGCACGTTAAAAGCCTTTGATCGTTCTCTCAAAAAACTGGGGCTGGATTACATTGATCTTTATCTTATCCATCAGCCCTTCGGTGATATCTATGGTTCCTGGCGTGCAATGGAGCGGCTTTACCGGGAAGGCAGGGTCCGGGCGATCGGAGTCAGTAATTTGAAATTCATCCATTTTTCCAGCAGGGAGAAGTACTTAAAGTGATGGAGGAATACGGGCTTGCGGTTCAGGCCTGCACCGGACATTTTCAGCGCAGATTCCGCACTTGGTGCACTCGTTATTGGGCTTGGGTATCATGCTGGCCCCGCCGCTTGAAATCTCAGAGAAATCCATCCTGAGATTTCAGTTTGTCAAAAAAAGTACGATCCAGTTTCAAGGACAGTTTCCCGCTGATTTTATTTGTCGAGACGCAGGAATTCTGCTATTATCATAATATATAATGCCGTTGAGGTCAAAATATTTTTGCCTCCGATGATGTCTGGGGAAGAAAGTGCCGTCTGGCGGCAGAGGGAGAGAACCGATGGATTTTTATAAAAGAATGGAGCTGGTCTGTCAGCGGATTCCCAGGGGAAAGGTGGCTTCCTACGGGCAGATTGCCCTGTTGTGCGGGATGCCAAGACACGCGAGACAGGTGGGATATGCCCTGGGGAAAGGACTGGCAGGTGCGGAAGGAGTGGCTCACCGGATTGTCAATGCCCGGGGAATTTTGAGCGGCGCGGCTGCTTTTGAGAGCCCCGATCTTCAGAAACGGCTTTTGGAGCAGGAAAATGTTGTGGTGGAATGGACAAAGGATGGATGGAGAGTGGATATGCGGCAGTTTGGCTGGCATAATACCATGGAGGAAGCAGAGGAACTATACGCCCTTTTTCAGATTTTGGGGATATAAGCACACGGGAAGCAGAATTTCCTGGTATTTCCACCGGGGATCTGATACAGTAGGTAATAGAGAGGAGGAAACGCTATGGTTGGTATGATGAAAACAGCAGTCATGACAGGGATTGGGAAAATGGGATTTGAAGAGAGAAAAATCCCTGTGCCAAAGGAAAATGAGGTTCTGGTCAAACTGGAGTATGTGGGAATCTGCGGCTCCGATCTCCACTATTATGAAACGGGAGCCATTGGCAGCAAAAAGGTACAATTCCCCTTTGTGCTGGGGCATGAACCGGGCGGTGTCGTGGTGGAAGTGGGCAGCGGAGTCACCCATCTGAAGGCAGGGGATCGGGTTGCCCTGGAACCGGGAAAAACCTGCGGCCACTGTGAGTTCTGCAGAACAGGCCGCTATAATCTTTGCCCGGATGTGGTGTTCTTTGCCACTCCTCCGGTGGACGGTGTATTCCAGGAATATGTGGCCCATGAAGCGGCTCTGTGTTTTAAACTTCCGGATTCCGTGAGCACACTGGAAGGGGCTTTGATCGAGCCGCTGGCGGTGGGATTTCATGCTGCCATCCAGGGCGGCGCACATATGGGGCAGACCGCCGTGGTCATGGGAAGCGGCTGCATCGGTCTGGTCACCATGATGGCGCTGAAGAGTATGGGCGTTTCCAGAGTGTATGTGGTGGATGTATTGGAAAATCGGCTTCAAAAGGCGCTGGAGCTCGGCGCAGACGGGGTTATCAATGGAGCCAACGCGGATGTGGTGGAAGAAGTGGGCCGTCTGACCCAAGGAATGGGCTGCGACCTGGTGGTGGAGACAGCGGGAGCCCAGGCCACTGCGGTGCAGGCCATCCACATGGCGAAGAAGGGAGCCGTGATTGTGATGGTGGGCTACACCAAGAGCGGTGAGGTGACGCTTCCCATGAGCCTTGCCCTGGATAAAGAGCTGACCTTTCAAACCGTGTTCCGCTATCGCCACATATATCCCATGGCCATTGACGCGGTAGCCAGAGGAGCCATCAACCTGAAGGGGATTGTCACCGATATTTTCCCTCTGGAAGAGGTACAGAAAGCCATGGATTACAGCATTTCCCATAAAGCGGATGTGGTAAAGGCCGTCATAAAAATTTAACCGTTTGATTTCTGAGGAGGAGGCAGGACAGAGAAAAAACCATTATTTTGGAGGAAGTCATGGAGACGTTTATAAAAGGAAAAGAATTATGTCGGCAGTTTTTTCAGGAAATTGCCCGGCCGATTTTGGACCGCCACTTTCCGGATCTGGCGTATACGGCAGGACTTTTAGGCTATGGATCCGATGTGATCGGCTATGATGATGAAGTATCCGCCGATCATATGTGGGGACCGCGGTTTTATCTGTTTTTAAAGCAGGAGGATATGGGGAAGAAAGAGAAGATCATGGAGGTCTTCTCCAGAGAATTGCCCTATACCTACCGGGGATACAGTGTGAATTTTTCCGAACCGGATGTCAATGACAATGGGGTGCGTCACGGGGAAATGATTACGGAAGGTCCCGTCTCTCCTCTGATTTTTATTCAAACCCCGGACAGTTTTTTGGACAGCTACTTAGGATGCCATGAATGGGAATCCCTGTCGGATTCCGACTGGCTTTCTTTTTCCGAACACCGCCTTTTGGCGCTGACAGCCGGAGAGATGTTTCAGGATGATTTGGGAGTGGAAAAAAGGCTGGAGCCTCTTCACTATTTTCCCCATTCGGTGTGGCTGTACCAGATCGCTTCCAACTGGTCACTGATCGCAGAGGAGCAGGCATTTGTGGGACGGTGTGCCCAGGTGGGGGATGAGATGGGCTCCATACTGGTATGCGCCCGCATGGCACAGCGGCTGATGCGCCTTGGATTTTTATACTGCCGTACATACGCTCCCTACAGCAAATGGTTCGGAACCGCTTTTTCCCGTCTCCCTCTGGACAAAACGATAAAAGATGAAATCAGAAAAGCGCTGAAAGCATCCGGCAGCGAAGAGCGGGAAGCGTCCATTGCACAAGCACAGAAAGACATGGCGGATCTGCACAATGCCCTGGGAATCACAGACCAGGTGCCGGTGGAAATCACCTCGTATTTTGGAAGAAGCAGCAAGGTGATTTTTGCCGACCGCATTGCCAATGCGTGCAGGCAGCAGCTGAGGGGGACTTCTCTGGAAGACATTCCCCTTATCGGTTCTCTCAGCGGCGTGGAAAATTTTACTGCTCTGTCGGATAACACGGCACACCGGCTGAGAAGAAAACATCTCTATGAGAGAAATTAGAAATTAAATTATGAAAGAAATCAGATGACAAAAAATCGGGTGAAAAAACCCCAATCCGGGAAACGGGCCGCATCGGCAGTCCGCTTACTGGAATTGGGGTTTTTACTTTACTTTTTAACAGAGAGTTTTATACCCTGCAGGCTCCGTCCACAGAGAGAATTTCTCCGGTCACATAGGAAGCCATTTCGCTTGCCAGATACAAGAATGCATTGGCCACGTCTTCCGGTTCTCCGGGTCTTCCCAAAGGAATGGTTGCAGAAATGGCCTGGATCATTGCTTCCGGCAGTGCAGCCACCATATCGGTCTTTGTCACGCCCGGCGCCACCGCATTGACACGGATGTTGTCCTTTGCCAGCTCTCTGGCCAGGGAAATGGTCATACCGTTGACCGCAAATTTGCTGGTGGGATATCCCACGCCGCTGGTCTGGCCGCTGATGCTGACCATGGAGCTGGTGTTGATGATCACGCCGCCGCCCTGCTCTTTCATGATTTTTGCCGTTGGAAGGATGGCATAGAACAGTGCGCTGACATTCAGCTTCAAAATTTTATCAAAGTCTTCTGCTGTGTAATTATAGAGCGGAGTGCTGTGGGAAATTCCGGCATTGTTTACCAAAATATCAATGGAACCATACTGTTCTTTTACCGCCAGGACGGCGTCTTCCACAGCCTTGGCATCGGTCAGGTCCGGATACATGCCGGATACCTCCCAGGAAGAATTCTGGCTTTTCAGCTCACTTACCGCCTTGTTTACGGTCTCTTCCCTGGATCCCCATAAAACAACCTTGGCGCCATGCTCCAGATACTTTTCCACAACAGCCCGGCCAATACCCCTTGTTCCGCCGGTAACGACAGCTACTTTTCCCTCTAATAACATAAGAAAATCCTCCTTCATCTATTTATTTGTTAAGCAAAGGTCTTCCCTCGCTTCTTTGCTTGCCCCAACATACGGTATTCCTATTATAGCCCATATTTCTTTGCTTTTCCATAGATTTTCCGGGATTGTTCACGATAAACGCACGAATAAATAAATTGTGAACAAAATGGGGAATCCGGACGGTCGGAGAGAGCGAACGTTTTTCAAAGCCCGTCAGGAAAAAGGTTCGCTCTCTCCGGCCTGTGAATGTTTTCTGGAAACAGAAGAATTGGTGAGGGGCGATGAGGATGATAAAGCTTAGTATCCCTGCCTATTTCAGGCGTCCGATTTACAACTTGTTTATTCATGAGTTTGTCGTGATGAGACGCTGAGATTTTATTGACCGGTAAGTAAAAACGGTGTATACTATTACACACAAATAAAAACAGGGGAGCTTGTAGGGCAGGCTGAGAGGAAGTCAACCAACTTCGACCCTTTACCTGATGCGGATAATGCCGTCGTAGGAAGTCAAAATGAAGATTTTTACAGGGGGTATCCGTGGGAACGGGTGTCTCCTGTTTTTTTGACTCTTTGAGAAAGGAGGAAACGAATCCACATATGGTGGCGGACTGAGGGGGAGCGCCCTGAGTCTTGTATTACAGCGATGGGAAGCCGTGTTCCGGCGTGAGAGGAAGCCAGAAAGCTTCGACCGACCTTCCGTATAGTTTTCTTTGGGGAAACTGTATCCATTTTCAGGAAGCGACGCTGTATACAGCCGTTTCCGAAGTTTTCAAAGGAGTAAAGACAATGAAAAAAACAAATACTAAAAAACTTGCCGTCGCCGGTGTATTTTGCGCGGTGGCGGTTGTGGGCAGCTTATTTTCCTTTCCCGTTTTTGGAAGCAAATGTGCTCCGGTGCAGCATATGGTGAATATTCTCTGCGCGGTATTGCTGGGACCCGGATATGGCGTTGGTGTGGCTTTTGGAGCTTCGCTGTTTCGAAATCTGCTGGGGCTGGGAAGTCTGATGGCATTTCCGGGGAGCATGTTTGGCGCATTGGTATGCGGACTTGTCTACTGGAAAACCAAAAATATTTTGGGAACATTGATTGGTGAAGTGTTTGGCACTTCCATTTTGGGCGGTTTGTGTGCATACCCGGTTGCTGTCCTCCTCATGGGGCAGAGTGCGGCAGGCATTGCTTTTTATGCCTATATCATTCCGTTTCTGATTTCCACAGCAGCGGGAGCTCTGATTTCAGCTGTGATTATTTATAGTTTGAATAAATCCAAGATTCTGCAGAAGATGCAGAAAAGTTTAAACCGATAGGGAGGTGCGGCTATGTTCGCAGAGATTTTAGAAAACGTCAGGAAGACCTGTCCTTTGATACATAACATTACAAACTATGTAACAGTCAATGATTGCGCCAATATTGTACTTGCCTGCGGCGCTTCTCCCATCATGGCCGATGATGAGAATGAGGTGGAAGAGATCACCAGTATCTGTTCCGGGTTAAATATCAATCTGGGAACCTTAAACAGCAGGACCATTGCTTCCATGAAGATCGCCGGGAAAAAGGCCAATGCACTGGGACATCCGGTGGTGCTGGATCCGGTGGGAGCCGGTGCATCCAGGCTGAGGACAGAAACGGCATATCAGCTGCTGGAGGAAGTACAGTTTTCTGTCATCCGCGGCAATATTTCCGAGATTAAAACCCTTGCATCCGGAAACGGAACGACAAAAGGCGTGGATGCCGATGCGGCGGACAAGGCAACAGAGGAAAATCTCGGCCAGGTGACTGCCTTTGCCAAGGCTTTTGCAAAGAAAAACAAGGCAGTGGCAGCGATTACCGGCGCCATTGATCTTGTCACAGATGGGGAGAGAGCCTTTTGCATCTACAACGGCCATCCCATGATGTCCTCCATCACCGGCACAGGATGCCAGCTGTCCGCCATGACGGCCGCCTTTGTGGCAGCCAATCCGGATCATCCGCTGGAAGCGGCAGCGGCGGCAGTGTGTGCCATGGGTCTGGCCGGTGAGATTGCCCATAAACGGCTTACCCCTATGGATGGAAATGCCACCTATAGAAACTATATGATTGATGCAATTTATCATCTCAGCCCGGAAGAGCTGGAGAAAGGTGCAAAGTATGAAGTGCGATAAAAAACATATGCTGCTTTATGCAGTAACCGACCGGGCCTGGGTCGGCAGACAAAGCTTATATGAACAGACAGAAGCCGCCTTAAAAGGAGGCGCGACCTGTGTGCAGCTGAGGGAAAAAGACCTGGGCGAGGAAGAATTTCTTGCGGAAGCAATGGAAATCGGCGCACTGTGCCGACAATACAATGTCCCCTTCTTTATCAATGACAATGTGGACATTGCGGTCAAATGTAAGGCTGACGGGATTCATGTGGGACAGGATGATATGGCGGCCGACCAGGTGCGTCGGCGTGTGGGAAACGATATGATGATCGGTGTTTCCGTTCATTCTGTGGAGGAGGCGCTGGAAGCAGTGAAAAACGGCGCAGACTGTCTGGGCGTGGGCGCGGTGTTCTCCACTTCCACAAAGACAGACGCGGATGTGTTGTCCCATGATGTGGTGAGGGATATCTGCCAGGCGGTGGATATTCCGGTTGTGGCCATCGGCGGCATCAACAAATCCAATATTATGCAGCTTTCCGGTACCGGCGTGGACGGGGTGGCCCTGGTCAGCGCCATCTTTGGCGCGGAGGATATCGAAGGGGAATGCCGTCAGCTGCGGAAATTATCGGAGGAAATGGTAAAGGCATGAATATAAAAGGAGTTATTTTTGATTTTGACGGCACTCTGTTTGATTCCATGTATATCTGGGATAATGTGGGAGAAGATTATCTGCGCTCTCTGGGAAAAGAACCGGAGCCCTTTTTGGGAGATACGATTAAAACCATGAGCATGCATCAGGCAGCCCTTTATTTCAAGGATCACTATGACCTGGGACTGACAGTGGAAGAAATGATATGCGGAGTCAATAAGATGACAGAGAACTGCTACATTCATGATATTCAGCCCAAGCCCGGCGTCATTGCCTTTGTCAATGAATTGAAACAGGCAGGAATGGACGTATGCATTGCCACTGCGACGGACCGCTATCTGATCGATGCCGCCTTAAAACGGTGCGGCATGGAGGGGATGTTTTCAGAAATCTTCACCTGTTCCCAGGTAGGGCATGGAAAAGATGAGCCGTTTATTTACCGCAGGGCTCTGGAATTTTTGGGGACAACCCGCAGCAATACCATGGTTTTTGAGGATTCCTATCATGCCGCCCGGACAGCAAAAAATGACGGATTTATGGTATCCGCAGTGTTTGACATAAGTGAGAGACGGCAGGAGGAGATGAAAAATATGTGCGATTGTTATATTACCGATTTCGCACATACAGATCCTTTTTGGAAGTTCGCTTCGGCAAAATAAGCCGATGGCTTCAAGCGGCAGACCGGGGGCACCACTCTCTGTCGCTCAATAAAAATAGTGTTGCTGGTGGTTGCGAAGCTTTCGCGATTACCTAAAGGAATGTCGAGTTGAAAGGAGACAGATTATTATGAAGACAGCATTATCAATCGCTGGCAGTGACTGCAGCGGAGGCGCCGGTATTCAGGCCGATCTGAAAACGATGACCATGAATGGAGTCTTTGCAATGAGTGCGATTACAGCGCTGACTGCACAGAATACCACCGGCGTGACCGGGATCATGGAGACAACTCCAGAGTTCCTGAAACAGCAAATTGACATGATCTTTGCGGATATCCGGCCGGATGCTGTGAAGATCGGTATGGTTTCCAGTTCCAAACTGATTGAAGTGATCGGGGAGAGACTCCGCCGTTATCAGGCGGAAAATATTGTGGTGGATCCGGTGATGGTTGCCACTTCTGGCTCCAGTTTGATGGAGACGGATGCGGTTGCAACGCTGAAACGGGAATTGCTGCCGCTGGCCGCAGTCGTGACACCCAATATTCCGGAGGCAGAGGTGCTTTCGGGAATGAGCATCCAAAATGAGGAAGATATGACGGCAGCAGCCAAAAAGATCGGAGATACTTATGGATGCGCGGTGCTGCTGAAAGGCGGTCACAGCATCAATGACGCCAATGATCTGCTTTATGCAGGAGGAACGTGCAGATGGTTTTACGGCAAGCGCATCAACAACCCCAACACCCATGGAACCGGGTGTACCCTCTCCTCGGCCATCGCAGCCAATCTGGCCAAAGGCTACGATTTGGAGACATCTGTGCAGAGGGCAAAGGAGTATATTTCCGGCGCATTGGCTGCCATGCTGGATTTGGGAAAGGGCAGCGGCCCCATGAACCATGCTTTTGATTTACAGGGAAAATTCGCGGAGGAGGCAGACGCATGAATACAACAGACAGATTATTAAACGCAGCGGCGGAAATTTGGGAATCCTACAATGAGCATCCCTTTGTGCAGGGAATTCAGAACGGTACGCTGGAGAAAGAAAAATTCCGTTTTTATATCATTCAGGACTATCTGTACCTGGAAGAGTATGCCAAAACCTTTGCGCTCGGTGTTGCCAAGGCAAAGAGCATTGAAACAGCAAAGTTATTTTCAAAATATATTGACGTTATGAACGGCGAGCTCAATGTGCACAGCGGATATATGGGAAAATTCGGGGTAACCCAGGAAGAGGTAGACTCCACACCCCGTTCCCTGGATAATCTTTCCTATACCTCTTATATGCTTCGCGTGGCCTATGAGGAAGGGGAAGCGGAAATTTTGGCTGCCATTCTCTCCTGTGCATACAGCTATGAGGTGATCGCGAGAAAAATCCTTCAGGCAAATCCGGAATCGGTCAAGGATCCCTTCTATGGCCCATGGATTGAGGGATATGCATCCCAGGGGTATGCAGAGGACAATGTGGTGCTCCTGGAAACCCTGAACCGCCTGACAGAAAACTATACAGAGAAGCAGCTGCAGCATTTGACAGATATTTTTGTGGCCTGCTCCCGGTATGAATTAAGCTTCTGGGAAATGTCCTGGAATATGAAGTTATGAAATGTAACTAATAACTGTATAAATGGGAATCGGGATGAGGGGAGTACCTCTTAGAAGTCCTTACCATTTATACCAAAAAAAGAATAAGTCTGTAAGCTGTTTTCTTGCTTACAAACTTATTATACGAGGGGGGGGTGTATGAAAAAGTGATGTGTAATAGGCCTTCTGGCTTTTACAGTTATAATGATACCGAAAAAGTGTGTACATTTTATGGCTGGATTTTGAAATTTATCTAAAAAAAATCTTTCCAAATCTTTAAAACTGGTGATCATCCTGTTTTCGGGGCAGAAACTGCCAAAGGATTTTTGGCACTGCAGACAATAAAAAGAAGACGGCTCTGAGGAAGCGTCCAGACAGCCGTCTTCTTTTTAAAATAAAAGGGGGTGTATGAAAAAGTGATGTGTAATAGGCCTCTTGGCTTTTACATATATAAGGATACAGGAAAAATGTGTCCTTTTTATGGCGAGAATTTGAAACTTATCTGAAAAAAATATTTCCAATTGCTAAAAGAAATATAAAGAAAGGATCCACTGAAAAAGAGAAAAAAGAAGGAACTCTTGATGGGGGAGAGTTCCTTCTTTTTGAATAAAAGGGGGGTGTATGAAAAAGTGATGTGTAATAGGCCTTGCGGCTTTTACAAATATAAGAATAGCGGAAAAGTGTGTTTTTTTTATGGCGGGAGTTTGAACGTTGTTTGAAAAAAATTCGCGAAGAAAACGGAGGAGATTTTGTCATAATTGGTTTTCGGCAAGCATACGTATAAAAGATAGGAAAAATATGGCAATGAGAGGAGGAGAAAAGATGCAAAAACGGGTGGGACTGGCCGTCTGCGTTCTGGTGGAGGGGCTGTTGATTCCCTATATCGTTGCCATGATGGCAGGGGAGGAGGATAGTATTCCAGTGAGCCAGGTGGCCCAAAGCGGAAAAACGGTGACGCTTCAATCCAGCGGAAACCGGGTGGATGCAGAGGAATACCTGATCGGTTTGGTGGCGGCGGCCATTCCGGCAGACTATGAAATGGAGGCGGTGAAAGCGCAAGCTGTCATGGAGAGAACGTATCTTTACAAAGCCATGGATGGGAAAGATAACATAGAGGAAGAAGATCTGTCCAGAGAGCCGTGGACCATAAAAAAAATGGAAGAAAAGTGGGGGAGAAGCCGCTTCCAGGACTATTATGATAAGATCGGAACGGCAGTTGGTGAGACGGTGGGAATGGTTCTGACTTATGAGGGACAGCTCATCGATGCGCTGTATCACAGAATTGGCGTGGGGAAGACCAGATCGGATACCAGCGGTTTGTGTCCATATTTGGTGAGCAGGGACAGCCTTTGGGATTTGGAGGCAGAAGGATGCCTGCAGGTACGGGTGTATTCGGAGGAAGAATTTGCCGCGGCCATCAACACCATTAACCCAGAAGCCCAGGTGGCGGCTGATCAGATACTTTCCACTGTTCAGGCCATAACAAAAGACGAAAATGGCTATATTACCCTGATGCAGATCGGTGGATACCAGTTTTCGGCGGTCCAGGTGGCGGAAGCTCTGGATGTATATTCCACATGTATGACATTTGAGGAATATGAAGGAGGAATACGGGTCAGCGCCAAAGGGATTGGACAAGGATACGGCGTATCGCAGTATGGGGCCAATCAGATGGCGCGGGAGGGGAAGACATGGGAAGACATTCTTAAATACTATTACCAAAATATTGCAGTCACCTCTGTATAAGGCGTGAAAACCCGGCAATACTATTGCCGAGGTGATGAATGTGAATAATAAAAAATGGAAAAATGTCTTGAAAAATAAGATTTTCTTGACGACAGCGCTTACCTGCCTGATCGTGGCGACAGTGGCGGCAGCCGCAGTGGTCACGTTCCGAAACAGGGAAACTACCAATGATCATGCCGCAGCTGATCTGAACCAGACAGAGCAGGGAGTCGGCAGCGATACACAGCCGGGTCAGATGGCTGACCAGGAGGAAGAACCGGCAGACGCATCGGGAGAATACCAGGTGGGAGACGGTGTCCTGGCGGAAAATGAGACAGATCCGCCGTCCCAAGAGACCGCAGCTGAGACAGAAGCTGCAGCAGTGGGGGAGGAGACCTTGGAGCCTTCCGCAGAGGCGGCAGGAGAGGCTGACAGCAGTAATGTAACAGCCGTGAATCTGACATTTGCCGAGGGCAGTATCATGCAGTGGCCCATCCAGGGAAATGTGATCATGGATTTTTCCATGGATCATACGGTTTACTATGCCACGCTGGATCAGTACAAAGTAAGCCCAGGTGTCTTAATCCAGGGGGAACCGGGTACGCAGGTGGTGTCGCCGGCCAACGCGCAGGTGACAGCCATCGGAGAAGATGAGGAAATCGGCACATATGTGACGCTGGATTTGGGAAATGGATACCAGGCCAAGCTGGGCAACCTGCGGGATGTGGCTGTCACTCAGGGACAGTATATTGAGCAGGGAGCCGCCATTGCCAACCTGGCTGAACCCACCAAGTACTATACGGTGGAGGGGCCGAATTTATATTTTGAAGTGATAAGTGGAGAAAATTCTGTGGATCCGTTTCTCTATCTTCAGTGAAGCGGATGGGAAACCTCCGTCAGCCGTTTTGATGATCAGGATTGGCTGACGGAGGTTTTTATGATTCGGAAAATTACCCATTTTTAAGTTTTTTTAATATGTATTTGCCCGCAGCAATTTTTTATAATAAAATAGTAGGATGCTATATGTGAGAAAGCAGCCCGGCTGGGGCGGATTTTCTGCTTCATCAAAATAAAGCGGAGGAGGGACGGATTTTCATGAAGATACTGGTTGCGGACGATGAGGACTATACGAGGGAAGGATTGATTGAAAGCATTTGCTGGGAATCCTATGGAATTGATGAGATTATGCAGGCGGTCAATGGGGCGGAGGCGCTGAAAATAGCAAAATGGTTTCATCCGGATATTGTTTTAACGGATATCCGAATGCCCAAAATGGACGGAATTGCCTTTGCCACACAGCTGATGAAGGAGAATCCAGACAGCCGAATTATTTTTATGAGCGGCTATATGGAAATCGAATATTTAAAAAGTGCCATTCGCTTGTCGGCGGTGGATTATATTGAAAAGCCCATTGATCTTTCTGTGGTGGAAACGGCCCTGAGAAAAGCAGCTGACGAGATTCGGGAGAAAAAGAGAAGCAAAGAGGCGACACAGGCCAGCAGAGAGGTCCAGCAGCAGAAGCTGTTTCGCCTATTGACCAGCAAAGAGCCAGATAAAAAGACAGTGGAGAAACTGGCCGGGGAGCTGGACTTTCCGCTTCAGCATTGTCTGTATGTGTGTCTGAATTTGTTGCTCCGGGGAAAAGATGGAACGGCGGTACGCTTTGATGACGTATGGAATCGGCTATCTGGGCTGCCTGGCAGAGCACTGGGAATTCTAGCGGGAAAAAACAGAGCAGAGATGCTTCTGGCCTATTCAGAAAAAGAGACATATCGTCTGCCCTCATTTTATGGCAGAATATTGGAAACATTTTCCCAGTCTCAGCTGGGAATTGGAATTGAGGTCAGGGATCCCAGAGCCATTTATAACAGTTACCGCACCGCGGCGGCAGCCATCAATTGCGCTTTTTACCAGGAAGAGGAAAGAATGTTCCAGATTGATGAAGCCATATTCCAGCGCAGTTTTGTGGAACCGGGTTTGTACAGTGATTTTCTCCAGGTACTCTCTCAGCATCCGGAGCAGCTTTCACAGTGGTTTGAGAGTCTGTTTGCTCAGCTTCGGGAGAAAAAATATTACCATAAAGAGCAGGTGTATACGCTGATGGTATCTCTGCTGACGGCAGTATACAGAAAATTTCCCGAATTGTATGGTGTCCATCCCGGAATTTTGAAAGAAGAGCAGATTCAGCCCCACCTTCTGAGTCTGGATAATTTGAAGGAAATTCAGCTGTTTACGCAGCCCATGTTCTTGTTCTTGGAAAAGCGCAGACAGGCCCAGTCCGGATATAACCGGGTGGTGCGCGGCGTTCAGGATTACATAGCGCAGCATTATCAAGAGGAAACACTGAGCGTGTCTTCCATAGCAGAGCAGTTCCATTTTTCCCCCGCATATCTGAATGTGCTATTCAAACAGGAATTGAAGGTGACGTTGAAACAGTATATCAGCAGCTATCGGCTGGAACGGGCCAAAATGATGCTGGATCAGGGGTATGATCGGGTTTCAGAAATTGCGGAGCAGTGCGGATATGCCAATGCCAACTATTTTGCCAAAGTGTTCCGGGAAGCCACCGGCATGTCGCCCCTGGAATACCGGAAGGAGAAATGTGAGAAAAGATGAGGCGGAAAAAAGAAACATCTCCCAAAAAGCGCCAGGGGATTCGCTCATGGTTCAGCGACTTGTCTCTCAGCGGAAAAATAGTATTTTTGGTGTGTATCATTGGATTTCTCCCTCTGGGAGCGGTTTTGACATTTTCGGTGGCGGAGATCCGAAGGCAGTCGGAAGAAAGTCAAATCTATGCCCTGGAACAGGGATATAATCAGGTAAGCCAGGTGGTGGAGGACAAATTATCCAGACAGCACAATATTTCCACTCTTCTGGCGGTCAATGATATGGTGAATTTAAATCTCACCATGTCTCAGGAAGAAAGTCTGGCCGATCAGCTGGTCAGCTTTGAAAATATGAGCTCTTATGCCTATGTCATGGAGATGGCCTTTGACTCCAATAATATTATCTTTTATATAGCGGATTCCCTTCCCGTGGTCAATGACAACAGAGGGCGATACCGTTCCCTGTCTGCTGCCAGAGAAACGGAGTGGTACCGGCAGCTGGAGGAAAACCACGGGATGCCCACCTGGGTTGGTTTTCGGGAAGACCAATACGACACAGGCAGCGATTATGTGGCCATTGTCAGGATGCTTTGGAATCCCGACGATTACAGCCAATCCACCGGGGTGATGGCTGTGTCTCTGGAGCGGAGTCTGCTGGAGGAATTGCTGATGGAAGTGATGCCGGATCAGATCCTGTATCTGGAAACGGCTGAGGGAAATCTTTTGGCATCCAATGGCCAGGGAGAGGGGATGGTCCGCCTGCCCGCCCAGTACAGGATGCCAGGCGACCAGGCGTTTCGCCCCAGGAAGGTGAATGGGGAAACGTATATGGTACGCAGCAGTCTTTTGGCACGTTCCGGCCTGTATTTGGTTTCCATGGTGCCGTCTCGCTCCATTCAGCAGGAAGTAGATCTGGTCAGTTCCAGGATATGGATTTTGTTTGTTGTTATTTGTATCTTTATCGTATTATCGTTCATTCCCCTGACCCGCTCCATCACGTCCCGGATACAGCTGCTGAAGGAACAGATGATTCGGGTACAGGGCGGAGAAATTAAAAAGATACAAGTGGGACGGGAATACCATGATGAAATCGGTCAGCTGGTTACCCATTATAATGAGATGGCTGACAAAATGGATGAATTGATGCAGGAACAGTACGCGCTGGGACAGGAGAAGATGGGCGCAGAGCTGAAAGCGCTTCAGTCCCAGATCAATCCCCATTTTTTATATAACACTTTGGATATGATCAACTGGATGGCCCAGAAAAATGAGACGGATAATATCCGCAGTGTTGTGCAGGCTATGTCGGGGTTTTATCGGCTCACCCTCAGCAAAGGACATGACATTGTCACCATTGCCGATGAGGTGAAAATGTGCGATGCCTACATGGAAATCCAGAGAAGGCGATACAGAGGAAAAATTTTGTATGAGGCGGAAGTGGATCGAGAGATTTTAGATTGTCTGATCCCAAAGATTACGCTGCAGCCGTTTCTGGAGAATGCCATTATACACGGGATCAGTGAGAAAGAAGATGGCAGGGGGATGGTGATTCTCAATGGGTGGATGGAAGACGGCCGAATCACATTGAGTGTAACGGATGACGGACCGGGAATGGTGAAGGGGGAAGTAAAGCCTTCCTCCACCGGAAGCCATTATGGAATGACAAATATTGAAAAGCGGCTCAAGCTGTTTTACGGAGAAGAGATCCCCATCCAGGTGGAAAGTTCACTGGGAGTCGGAACCTGTGTGATCATCAATGTTCCTGTTCGCAGAAGATCAGAAGAGGAAGGAGAAAACCAATGAAAAAGGCGGGTGTCATGGCAGGTCTGTTGGCTGCGGTCATGTGTCTGGTGTCCGGCTGCCATGGGACAGAGATGGAAGAGACTGTGGATGTCACCGGAGAAGTGGTGAATTTCAAAGCGCTGGTGGTGGGAACGCCGCCGGATACGGGCATGGAGGAGATCTATGCGCAGTTGGACGCGCTGACGGTTCCGGAATTGCAGTGCACGATACGGTTTGAATTTATACCATGGGGGGATGAGCGGAAACAGATTAATATCGCCACGGCCTCAGGGGAATATGATTTTATACCAGGGGGCGTATTTTCCGATTACCGCACGCTGGTGAGCAAAAATGCATTTTTGGACTTAAATGAATACCTGGACTTGGTGCCTAAGCTGCAGGCGCATTATGCCACATACAGTGAGACTGCTCTGGAGGACTGCGAGATTGGGGGAGGGCTTTACGGAATTCCCCAGTTCAGCATGGGTGAAATCATGGAGTCCAATGAAGGATTTTTCTACCGTGAGGATCTGAGAAAAACATGGGGCCTGGAGGAGATTGACGGACTGGAAGCCATGGAGGCCTATCTGTACCGGGCCAAGGAAGAGGAGAGGTATCGGGATCAGCCCATGATCACGGATAATCGGATCTGGCAGTCACTTTGGCTCATGCTCACCAAGGGAAAATATCTGGAAGTGGGAAGTATGCTGGAGACACCTTTTGTGGTGGTGGAAGCCACGGATCCCTATACAGTGATAAACCGCCTGGAAACTCCGGAATTTCAGCAGGTACTTGAATATATTCGGAAGTGGAGGCGGGACGGAATTCTGGCGTCTGACCTTTTGGCCGCCTCGGATAATGAGGGGGCCAGGGGACGGGATATGATGCTGGCCGATCTGAAACCCTGTGAGACCAATGTGCCCGATTGGTCGGTGACGGCTTCCCACATTCCGGATTTGACCAGGGAACATCCGGAATGGGAGTATGGATTCTTTTCCTATATAAAAGGAAATGAACAGCAGTACATTGGTTCTCTGGCAGATGCCTCCGTGGTGTCCATTTCCTCCAAAACCAGAGATCCGGAAAAAGCCATCCGTCTGCTGGAAAAGATCCATACGGATCAGAGATACTATGATTTGGTCAAGTATGGCGCGGAGGGGATTCATTATCATAAAGTAGGAGATTATATCAGTTTTGAGGAAGTCCCGGTGGCCAACCGCTTTGGCTGGACAGTCTGCACGGATGATCTGCTGAGCTATGAGACAGTCCCGGCCAATGGCCAGTGGAACCAAGTGGAGCAGGGGCTGACGGAGTGGAAAGAAAATCTGGCCAAAGAGGCTGTTTCCTATCCGCTGGATGGATTTACATTTTTGGCATCAGGCCTGGAGCGGGAGATGGACGCATTGGAGACGGCGGAGCTGAAGTATTTTCAGCCTTTGGTATGCGGCTATTATGACGACATGGAGAAAGGATTGGAGGAAACCCTTCAGGCTCTGGAACAGGCGGGGCTGGATACATACCTTACTGACATGCAGAAGCAGCTGAATCAATGGAAACTGGAAAAATAGAATAGAGAGTCTGGCGAAAAACAGAAGAGGCGGATGGAAAATCTATGAAAATTACCCGAAATCCAGGTTTTTTCATATAGGTTTCCCATCCGTGTTTTTTTATAATAAAAGCATCAAGGGAACGGAAAAGGTGAGGAGGTTATATTGTGAAACAAGCGGAAAACGGAAAAACCAATCGGCTGAAAATGAAGAAAAAGCCGTATAAAGAACATTTGGGATTCAAGGGGAGCCTGCGGGAGCTGTGGAAGAACAAGCTTTTGTATCTGATGATGGTGCCAACCATCATATGGGTTTTGATCTTTTGCTATTATCCCATGTACGGCGTACTCATCGCTTTCAAGCGGTTCAGCTATAAGGAAGGTATTTGGGGAAGCCCCTGGGTGGGACTGAGTAATTTCCAATTCCTATTTAACTACAACGGAATCGGCAGGGTGTTTTTCAATACCATCTTTCTGAATATTTTGTTTCTGGTCAGCACCACCATTCTCTCCATCATACTGGCACTGGTCTTCGTGGAAATTAAGAATAAAGTGTACAACAAGATTGTTCAGACCATTGCCATTTTCCCGCATTTTGTATCCTGGACGGTGGTGGCTATGTTCCTCAGCGGTATCATTGGAAGCAGCGGAATGGCGACCAGATGGATTGTGGATATGACTGGAAATGATCCGCAGTTTTACACCAATGCCACCTGGTGGCCATTGATCCTGGTGCTTTTGAGGATTTGGCAGGGAGCTGGATACGGAACCATTGTATATGTGGCTGCCATCACCGGATTTGACCAGGAAATGTACGAGGCCGCCAAAGTAGACGGAGCCACCCGGTTCCAGCAGATTGTAAAGATCACGCTGCCGCTTCTGAAAGTCACGGCCATCATGCTGACCATTATGGGAATTGGAAAAATCTTTGCCGGTGATTTCGGTATGATTTACGCTCTGGTGGGCGACAACGCGCAGCTGTATCCCACTACAGATGTCATTGATACCTTTGTATACCGGGCGCTGCGCCAGCTGAATAATCTGGGCATGAGTACCGCCACCAGTTTGTTCCAGTCTGTGGTGGGATTGGTGCTGGTATTTACCACAAATTTGATTACTAAGAAAATAGAGCCGGATGCAGCGATTTTCTGACGGAGAAAGAGGTGAAAACATGAAGCAAGCAAAACCAAAAGCAGTAAGAAATCGGATCAGAAAATCAAAGGGGGAAATCGTATTTGAAATCGTGGTGTACGCCATCGCCACACTGTTTTGCATATACTGTCTGTTTCCATTTGCCGTTATCCTGGGCAGCAGTTTTGAGACAGAATCCAATTTCGCAATCTATGGATTCCCCATTATTCCCAGGAATTTTACCCTCCAGGCCTATAAAATGGTGCTGGGAGACGGCCAGATTTTTCGGGCTTATGGAGTAACCATTTTCACCACAGTGGTGGGAACGCTGATCAGCATGCTGCTGACCATTTCCATGGCCTATCCCCTGTCCCTGAAAAAAGTGAAGCTGAGAAATGTTGTTACATTTTTTGTATATTTTACCATGCTGTTTGGCGGTGGGCTGGTGCCCACATACCTGCTCATCAGCAAGACATTGGATATGAAGGATAACATTTTCGTCCTGATAATTCCAGTGGCATTCAGTGCGTGGAATATGTTTCTCATGAGAAATTTCTTCTCCGGAATCCCCCATGAGCTGTCGGAATCGGCGTATATGGACGGGGCCAATGATTTTCAGATCCTGAGGAAGATTATTCTTCCCATCTCGGTTCCCGGCATCGCCACACTGAGTCTCTTCTATGCACTGGGATACTGGAATCAGTGGTTTAACGCCATGCTATACATAGACGATTCCACATTGTTTCCGCTTCAGTACCTGCTGATGCGGATGCTCAGAAATGTGGATGCCATGAGAGAGATGGCCCGCACCACCGGAATGTCGGTGGGAGATCTCCCCACCAATTCCCTGCGCATGGCCACCACAGTGGTTGCCATCGGGCCCATTGTCCTTTTATATCCCTATGTACAGAAATATTTCACCAGCGGTCTCACCGTTGGCGCCATCAAGGGGTAAGCATGGAAGCCATGCGGATATTATGTCAGCCATCCCCGGACATACCGGGATGTGATAAATGAAGAATAATAAGGAGGAAAGTGAAAATGAGAAAAGTGCTGAAAAAGACAACGGCTCTGCTTCTTGCCGGGGCCATGGCCGCAGCCATGGCGGGCTGCGGCGACAGCCAGGAAGCCACACAAGGGGATGAGACCACCAAAGCCGTAGAACAAAGCGCAGGGGAAGGCGGCGATGAAACCGATGCGGCCACAGAACCAGCCATTCAGATGGAGGATACCACCATCAACATCCGTGTCATGAATGAATTCCGCAATGTGGATAAAGTTCTGGAACAGTATGAGGAAATGACAAAAGATGATCCCATTATGAGCAAAATTCATCTGAATTTCAGCTATGTGGCCGGTGGCGATTATAAGGATAGACTCACCATGGCCATGGTGGGGCAGGAGGATTATGATCTGATGTTCTGCGGAAGCTGGCATGGTCTGAGTACCTTTATCCAGCAGGGCAACTTTGCCGATTTGTCAGAATACTTCAACAACGATGCCTATCCGGGGCTTAAGGCGGCCTTCTCGGAAGACTTTGTGGAAGCCATGACTTCCTATATCCGCCAGGAAGATGGAACGTATAAAACAGGTATCTACGGGGTTAATTTGGCTTCCTATTATGAGGATTCCAGAGGTTTCATGTACAGAGAGGATCTGCGCAAGAAATATAACTGTGATCCCATCACCGATGAAGAGAGCCTGCTGGCATATGTGAAGACCGTAACGGAAAATGAATCCGATATGATCGGCGTGAGCCTGTCCAATTTCTTCCGTCTGGATTCCCCGTGGTATTCCGGCAAACATGATCATGTATATTCGCAGGACAATGTGAACATTTTGGGCGATCAGACCTGGTTCTATGTGGGACTCAGTGACGATGACAAGACGGTACTCAACGCCGTGGTGGCCGGTGATTCGGAAGAAGAGTTTGCCAAGATGCCGGAAGGCTATCAGAATGATTTCATTACAGAATATACTGTGGACCGCACCAAGTGGAATCCGTATCTGAGTCCCAACAGAGGAACCACAGACACGGTGGAAAAAGAAGCGGTTATCACCTATTCAGCGCTGTCAGAGTATGAGTCCAAGGTGACAGATGCCAAGGACAGGCTGCCGGATGCAGAATTCGGGTTCTATGTCATTGAGGACGCTCAGAGAAACAAAGAAGAAGGCGCTGTCATCTGTGATATGGTAACCAATAACTGGCTGGTGGTTCCGGAGTGGTCAGAGAAGATCGATGCGGTTATGTATTTCCTTGATTGGATGTTTGGCAGTCAGGAGGCCAACGATTTGTTCCAGTACGGCATCGAGGGCGAGGATTGGGAAGCCGTAGGCACCGATACCTATAAGCTGACGGATATCTCCGACGAGGAGAAGTATTCCATGCCCAATTACTCCCTGACACTGAATCCCACCTATGTGAGAGTCAGCGAATTTGTGGAAAATGATCCAGAGCTCAAAGCCGATTTTGACTATATGTATGATCCGTCCACTTATCAGCTGAGTCCTCTGGCAGGATTCGCCTTTGATCCCACCAATGTGGAGACACAGATTGCCAATGTATCTGCTCTTTCCAATGAGCTTCAGCTGACCATCTCCATGTACGATGCCGATGAAGCAGTGGAGAAGATCAACACATGGCACGAGCAGGCAATGGCAGTGGGCCTGGAAGAGATCCGTCAGGAACTGATCACACAGATTCAGGCATTTTTGGATGCCAAGAATGCCAACAATTAAACCATGAGAAAGCAGTCCCGCCAAAACAGAATTTCAGCGTAGGGCAGGGCTGGGGAGGCTGCCGCATGGAAACTTTCCTGCGGCGGTCTCTTTTTGCTCCAACCTGACCCGGAGAGGGAAATGGGCTCCGGAAGGCGGAAGTGACGCAGTGCGGATGAACCGCAGCGGCAGAAAGGGTGAAGAATATGAATTTGTTTCATTTGGGAAGTCCTCTGTGGAGAGGAATCAATAAGCTGTTGCTGATGCTCTATGCAGGGATGCTGTGGTTTGTCTGCAGTCTTCCCATAATCACCATGGGGGCGGCATCGGCCGCTTTGATGGAAGTGATGATGAAGCTGTCCAAGAATCAGGAGGGTTATATCGGCGCGTCTTTTTTCGCAGCCTTTCGAGCCAATCTGCGCAGAGGAATTTTGGTGTGGCTGCCGTTTTTGATTTCGCAGATATTGTGGGGAGTCAATGCCTTCTATTACGGCGTGCTGGGAGGAGAAGCCTTCCGGCTGCAGACGGTGATTTTTTCGCTACTTCTGCTTTGCAGTATGGGGGCGGCCTTATATGCGTTTGCGGTTATGGCAAAATTTGAAAATACGGTAAAAGGTACCATTGTCATGGCCGTTGCTTTGGCAGTGCGCAATCCCGGCTGGACGGCGGCACTGGTGGTTTTGCAGGTGCTGGCGCTGTTCGTGTGCTGGTTCTTTGTGTATCTGCCGCTGCTGTTTTTCATGGGAATCGTCGGTTATGTGCAGGCGGTGATGTTTGACCACATTTTCCAGCGCATGATTGATCAGGGAATGATCACAGAGCAAAGACAGGAGGGAGCGTATGGAGAGAAGTAGAGAGGGAGGCAAAAATCAGATCCGTGTATATCCTGTACCCCAAAGCGCATCCCTCCAAAGGGATTTCTGCCTGCGGGTGCGGCCAGTGGGGGAAGAACGATGGCAGGAAGTCCCCATTTTCCAGGTGAAAGTGGACATGCATGATGTGAGAGAAGCCTCCATGGCATATTTTGATTTCACTGGAAAGGCGGAAGTGGAAATCTCGTTTCCGGGATTTTATACGGTGTATCAGGCACTGGTGCGGCCGCTGTCCCTGGGCATCACGCCGCACTGGGAGCCCAGACGTGTTACATGGGTGCTGGACCGTCCGGCCAACATGGCAGTGGAGATCAACCGGGATCGGTTCCACAATTTGCATCTGTTTGCCGGAGCTCTAGAGGAATGGCCTTCGGAAGGGGAGCGTCTCGGGAAAGCGCCGGATAAAAACGATCCCAATGTTTTGGTGCTGCGGGGAAGTTTGGAGAGTCCTTGCTTTTTAGACGATGCTGTCAGCCGGAAATTGGAAGCCATGCCAGAGGGCCGCATTCTTTATGTGGAACCGGGAATGTATTATGTGGGAGAAGTGATGTGGCATCTTCCCTCCCATACCGGTATTTACCTGGAAGGAGGAGCTGTCATAAGAGGCGGTCTGGTCTGTGATCACAGGGAAGATATCCGTATATGGGGAAGGGGGATGATCTATCAGGGCCATTTGGAACGGTTCAGCAGCATCAATGGCCTGCGCATTAGCCACAGCAGAAACATCACAGCAGAGGGACTGATGTTTGTGAATCCACCCCATTATACGGTTTATGCGGGGGACAGCCGGGATATCATTCTGCGGGGAATCAAGTCTTTTAGCTGCGAGGGATGGAGCGACGGCTTAGATATGATGAGCTGTCAGAGAGTTTTGGTGGAGGACTGTTTTCTGCGCACTTCCGATGACTGCATAGCCATCTACGGCAGCCGCTGGGACAACCGGGGAGACAGCCGTGATATTACGGTGAGGCGTACCGCTGTCTGGGCCGATGTGGCGCATCCTCTCATGATCGGGACCCATGGAGACCATGAAAATGAGGGGGATGTGATCGAACATATTCTCTATGAGGATGTGGACATTTTGGAGCACCACGAATTTCAGTCCGGCTATCTGGGCGCCATGGCCATCAATGCGGGGGATAAAAACACTGTCCGGCATGTGACGTACCGAAATATCCGCGTGGAGGCGTTCGAGCATGGAAAGCTGTTGGACGTCCAGGTGAAATACAATCCGGATTACAATCCGGCTCCGGGAAGACGGATTGAGGATATTGTATTTGAGAATATCCACGTCCAGTCGGGAACAGGTGAGGAACCCTCTGTCATTGCCGGGTATTCTCAGGAATATGGGGTGGACGGCGTAATCATTGCCGGGCTGTATCGGGATGGGAAGAAGGTGCAGAGTCTGGAAGAGGCCAATATTCGTGTGGGGAAATACGCGCGGCAGGTGCATTTAACATAAAGTAGGGCCGGGACAGGGGACCGTGTGTCAAAAGGCCATAGGATAACGGCCTGTGCGTTTTTAAAAATACCGGGGAGATTCGCGTTGGAAATCTCCCCGGTTTGTCTGTGAGGGGGTCAGTGAACGGCTTTTATTTCGTCATCGGTATCGGAGGCCGATTGCGGGGCGTGCAGAGCCATGTAGCTGTTGTGATAGCGGCCATCGAAGGTGACTTCCTGGCCGAACCACTGAGGCGGAGTGAATCGGTCCGCCTCTTCTTCCGTGGGAAATTCCACCTCCGCCAGGATAAGCCCTGCATAGGCGCCGTCAAACACATCCAGCTCCACGGTATACGGCTCGTACGGAATTTGGTAGCGCTGTTTGGTGATTACGGCGCCGTCCGCTTTGGCCAGCAGGTGAAGGTAAGAGGCTTCTGTCAGAGGCAGGTTATACTCTTCACGGACCATGAGGCCGATTCCCTTATAAGTAAGATAAAACGATTTTCCGTCCCGCCGGACGCGGACCACAGGTCCCACAGACAGATACGCCTGCTCGATTCGGCGGCTGGGAAACGATTCCAGATTGTCCGGAAGACGGCGTACAAGATATTTGCGTTCAATTTCCATGTTCAGATATTCCTTTCCTCGCTTTTTGTGATGATTTTGCTATGCAGATATGATGTAAATATTATACAGGAACCCAGCAGGAATTCATAGGTATTATTTTTGGAATATGTGATATGTTTTTATGCCCATGAACATTGTTTGGAGAAAGAAATGAGCCGTGTTTTTCCATTGCATCCATCGGTGGCGGTATGATATACTTAACTGAGATTTTACATAAGGCTTTGTTTGAGAAGTCGCGTTGTGAAGGGGCAATACTCAGTTTAGGGTAAGGCGTAGATACGAAAAGAGGAGGAAAACGATGAGTAAAGTTTTTGCGTTTTTAGCGGACGGATTTGAAGAAGTGGAAGCCATCGCCGTCATTGATATTCTGCGGCGGGCAGGCGTGGAAGTGGTCACAGTGTCTGTCATGGGAAGATATGAGGTAAGGGGATCCCATGCCATTGATGTGAAGGCAGATGCCGTCTATGAAAGGTGCCGTGTCAGCGACGGTGATCTTTTGTTTTTGCCGGGAGGCGGATTGGGTACGGAAAATCTATACAACTGCCTGGCACTGAGAAAAGAACTGCGCTCGTATCTGGAACGGGGAAAGCGGGTGGCGGCCATCTGCGCAGCGCCCAGTATTCTCGGGAGAAACGGTTTGCTGAAGGGGAAAAAAGCCACCTGTTATCCGGGATTTGAGGAAACATTGGCAGGAGCGGAATACACGAGACAGGGCGTGATCACAGACGGAGCCATCACCACCGCCAGGGGCATGGGATTTGCCGTGGATTTGGGCTTGGAGCTGGTGGGCCTTTTGGTGAGCCGGGAAAAGGAAAGCGAGATCAGAGAGTCCATCCAGCATCCGTGATGGGGGTCGTATACGGCGGAATTTTTATGAAAATGGGGCTAGTAATTGGAAAAAACCTATGTTATAATCCCATCTTTGACAGCATAAGTCCGTAGATTGCCTTTAAATCAAGCTTTCTACGGACCTTTTTATAGCTCGAAATGTAGCTATATATTATTACTTTTTTTCTTGGTTAAACGAATTATTTTTC
>DVJD01000057.1 GCA_018710785.1 Candidatus Fimimorpha excrementavium | reverse complement strand
TAAGGCTGGGAAATATGGGTGAGTCTGCTAAAAGAGATGAAGCCCCAAAGTTGCCGGAAGTACCAGTAAATGTGGCAGGTAGATGAGGGAAAAGAGTCCGCACCTTAAGCGGGGAGGTCTCACAGGCGGAACCGCATGAGCGGTGGTGTGAGAGGTCGGGGGATTGGCTAAATCCCCCTCCTACTCGATTCTTTATCTGAATCTACAGCCGGTGGAACTGGGGTCTGCGGCTGTGGAAGGTGGTGTAATACCGCAATCCGCAGGACGTAAGCAGTTCGGGAAGTTTGTGAAAATCATAGGCGATATGTTCCGGGGTATGGGCATCGGAACCGATGGTGAGAATCTCACCGCCCAATTCTGCATATCGTTTGATGAGATCTTCGTGGGGATTGGGATGTCCGAGGCCATATTTGTAACCGCCGGTATTGCATTCAATTCCCTTTCCTTTGGAAATTAAAGTCTTCAGGATTTCATCCAATAGATCGCCATAGTCGGAATAAGTGTAAAATCTGCGCCCGGATGGAACGTATCGTATAATGTAGTCAATATGGCCGTATACATCAAAATTATCAAATAGCTGAATGTTTTTCAGTGTTTCTTCCAGATACAGAAGAATGCCCTTTTTTTCATCTATTCCATCCCAGAAATCAGCATTGTAGGGATCTTTGCCGCGCACCACATGACTGGAGCCGATGATGAAATCAAAGGGATAAGAGGAAACCACCTCGGTTATTTCAGGAAGGAAGTCGGGGCGCAGGCCTGCTTCTATGCCGATTCCGATCTGGATCCGGTCGGCAAATTCAGCCCGCAAAGCTTCGATTTGTTTTGTGTATTCCGGGACAGAAAGCTGAAATTCACCAGTGGGATATCCATAATCTTCATGGTCTGTAAAACAGATATGAGTCAAATGATGGGAGAGTGAGGAAAGGATCTGGTCTCTGGCTGTTGCATGAGAATCATTCGAAAAATCCGAATGCATGTGAAAATCTGCTGTAATCATAATGTAGCGTCCTCCATTCGCTTAAATTATGGGGTTGGGGAATGAAAAAATATATGCCCCAATATTCAATGGGCAGCTGTCTGTTTCATCAGAAATGGCAAATAAAATCAAATATTCGCGAAAAACAGCCGTTCATAGTGTCGGATGAAGACAACCGCATATTCAGGTATATGTATAAAGAAAAAATAAAAAAAACAATTTTCTTCAGAATAATTCACAGAAACGAAAATGTCAATGGGGAAGTATTTACATTAATCTTAAGTTTCGGTAAAATGAATTTTAGAAGATCCGATGAGCGGTATGGGATGGGACCGTATCAGCTTTCTAAAACGGAAACATGGGAGGAATGAAAAAAATGGCTTTGGCGGCATCGATTGATAGCTTGTCTGTGATAGACCATGTGGGAAATATATTTACTTTTTGCGGCGGTCTTGGCATGTTTTTATATGGCATGCATATCATGTCGGATGGAATTCAGCGCTCTGCCGGCGACCAGATGCGGCAGCTGCTGGGGATTTTGACGAATAATCGTGTGCTGGCGATATTGGTGGGCGCACTGATTACTGCGATTATCCAGAGCAGCGGGGCCACCACGGTGATGGTAGTAGGATTTGTCAACGCCGGTTTGATGGGATTGGGACAGGCAGTGGGCGTCAGCATGGGTGCCAATATCGGTACCTGCATTACCGCATGGATTGTATCCATGGAATCGCTGGGAGATGCGTTTCAGGCCATGTCTCCGTCTCTCTATGCACCGCTCCTGATTGGAATCGGAGCTTTTTTTGCGATGTTTGCAAAAAAGCAGGGGAAAAAGCTGGCGGGTCAGATTTTGGTCGGATTGGGCTTATTGTTCCTGGGGCTTGACTTTATGAAAGACGGTGTATCCATCTATACGGAGCTGCCGATTTTCATCAATGCATTCCGGCTGTTCGGAGAGAATCCGATTTTGGGAATTGCCATCGGAGCGCTGGTCACGGCTTTGATGCAGAGCTCCTCGGCATCGGTTGGTATTCTGCAGATGCTGGCATCCACGGGCGGCGTGGTCACGACCGCTTCCGCCGTTTACATCAGTCTTGGCTCCAACATCGGTTCCTGTGTGACAGCACTGATTTCCAGCGTCGGGACACCGAGAAACGCAAAGCGGGCCGCTGTGATCCATCTGAGTTTCAATGTAATCGGTACCATTTTGTTTGGAGTGGGCGGGTTCATACTGTTTCGAATATTCCATGCCCTGGGAGAGGCGGCGATAAACAGTGTCGGAATCTCCATATTCCATACGATTTTCAATATTGCATGTACGGTTCTTTTGTTTCCGTTTGCTGATTTTTTGGTGAAACTGTCCGGAAAACTGGTGCCGGAAAAGAAGAAAATCCATCGGGAAAGCGACACCGAAGAGAAGACCGCATACAGACACTTGGATGAACGGATCCTGGAATCTCCGGCATTTGCTGTGGAGAGTGTGCGCAAAGAAGTCATTCATATGGGAAAGGTGACGCTGGATAATGTCAGACTGGCAATGGAATCCGTGTATGACAGAGATCCGGAAAAGATTAAAAAGGTGTATGAAAATGAAAAGACCATCAATAATTTGGATAAGATTCTGACAGAATATCTTGTGAAGGTGAACAATCTGTCCCTGTCAGAAGACCAGCATTTTATTATTCGGAATCTTTTCTATACGATCAATGATATAGAGCGTGTGGGCGACCATGCGGAAAATATTGCGGAAAAAGCGGAGTATATGTTCAAAAATGATTTCACATTTTCATCCATGGGAGCGGAGGATTTAAAAATAATAGCAGATAAGGCGATCAGGGCCTATGCCAATGCGGTGGACTGCCGGGAGACCAACAGCAGGGATTCTCTCAGAAAGGTCATTTCCATGGAAGATGATGTGGACATGCTGGAAGAAGAGTTCCGGGACAAGCATATCGCAAGGCTTTCCAGCGGAGAATGCAATACCTCATCGGGGGTGGTATTCCTGGAAATCATGGGAGATCTGGAGCGTATTTCGGATCATGCCATGAATATTGCCGGGTATGTAAAGGACGAGATGTGAGGAACAAGTCCTGCGGGAGGAAAAAAACATTTGAAAACTACTTGCCTTTTTCCATAAAAGCATGTACAATAAAATAGGTTGATGAAGTTTTAACAAACAGAGTTCATCCACATTGTCAAGGACTGCAGCGCTGGCTTAAAACCGGCCAGCAGTTTAGAATAACAATATTCTTTTAGGAGGAATGTAATCATGGCAGTAAAAGTTGCAATTAATGGTTTCGGACGTATCGGTCGTCTGGCATTCAGACAGATGTTTGGAGCAGAGGGATATGAGGTAGTAGCGATCAACGATTTAACAGATCCTAAGATGCTGGCTCACTTATTAAAGTATGACTCTTCTCAGGGAAGATATGCCGGACATACCGTAGAAGCCGGTGAAGACTCCATCATCGTTGACGGCAAGAAGATCACAATCTACAAGATGCCGAATGCTGCAGAACTTCCATGGGGAGAAATTGGTGTTGATGTAGTATTAGAGTGTACAGGTTTCTACACATCTAAGGCTAAGGCACAGGCTCACATCGATGCAGGTGCTAAGAAGGTTGTTATTTCCGCACCAGCTGGAAACGACTTAAAGACTATCGTATACAGCGTAAATGAAAAGACTTTAACAGCTGATGATCAGATCATCTCCGCTGCTTCCTGTACGACAAACTGCTTGGCTCCAATGGCTAAGGCATTAAATGACTATGCTCCAATCCAGAGCGGTATCATGTCCACAATCCACGCTTACACAGGCGATCAGATGATCCTGGACGGACCACATAGAAAAGGTGATCTGAGAAGAGCACGTGCCGGCGCTGTCAACATCGTACCAAACTCCACAGGTGCTGCTAAGGCGATCGGTCTGGTTATCCCGGAATTAAACGGCAAGTTAATCGGTTCCGCACAGCGTGTTCCGGTTCCGACAGGTTCCACAACAATCTTAACAGCTGTTGTTAAGGGTACTGATGTAACGGTTGAAGGCATCAATGCTGCTATGAAGGCAGCTGCTTCCGAATCCTTCGGATACAACGAAGATCTGATCGTATCTTCCGATGTTATCGGAATGCGTTTTGGTTCTCTGTTCGATGCTACACAGACAATGGTATCCAAGATTGGCGATGATTTGTATCAGGTACAGGTTGTTTCCTGGTATGACAATGAAAACTCCTACACAAGCCAGATGGTTCGTACAATCAAGTACTTCGCTGAATTAGCTTAATTTTTGGCTGGGAGAGATTTAAGACTCAAACAAGGGTCCGGTCTGAAAGGACCGGACCTTTTTCTTACAAGTGATATCCGCAGCAGACGTCAGATGGATAGATATCCGACGCTGCTTTGCGAAAATTAGAATAGAAAACAGTGAAGAAATGAGGATAAAATTATGCTGAATAAGAAAACAGTCGATGATTTAAAGGATTTAAAGGGAAAGAAAGTGCTCGTTCGCTGTGATTTCAATGTACCGTTGAAAGATGGCGTTATTCAGAATTACAACCGTATCGACGGCGCGCTTCCTACCATCAAAAAACTGCTGGGAGAAGGCGCGAAAGTGATTCTCTGCTCCCATCTTGGAAAGCCGAAGGGTGAGCCGGTTCCGGAACTGTCCCTGGCACCTGTAGCAGCCGCTCTGACAGAGAGACTCGGCGTAGAAGTGAAATTTGTGGATGATCCGAAGGTTACAGGAGAGGAAACAAAGAAGGTTGCAGCAGAGCTGAAGGAAGGCGAAGTACTCCTTCTCCAGAATACCCGTTACAGAGTGGAAGAAACCAAATACGGCAAGGATGAAAATGCCGATGCGTATGCAAAAGAACTGGCAGCGCTCTGCGACAATGAAGTATTCGTAAATGATGCATTCGGTACTGCTCACAGAGCACACTGCTCCAATGTGGGTGTTACAAAGTATACAAAAGAAAATGTAGTGGGCTACCTGATGGAAAAGGAAATCAAGTTCCTCGGTGAGGCTGTGGAAAATCCGGTTCGTCCGTTCGTGGCTATCCTGGGCGGCGCCAAAGTTTCCGATAAGATCAATGTGATCAACAACCTTCTGGATAAAGTAGATACCCTGATCATCGGCGGCGGTATGGCATACACATTCTTAAAGGCTCAGGGAGAAGAAGTCGGAAACTCTCTGCTGGAAGCTGACAAGATGGATTATGCACTGGATATGATTAAGAAGGCAAAGGAAAAAGGCGTTAATCTGCTTCTCCCGGTGGATCATGTGGTAGGAAAATCCTTCTCCAATGATACAGAAAAGGCAACTGTGGATACCATCGAAGCCGGATGGTCCGGATATGACATCGGACCGAAGACCATTGCAAACTATAAGAAAGCACTGGAAGGCGCCAAGACTGTTGTTTGGAATGGACCGATGGGCGTATTCGAATTTGAAAACTTTGCAGAAGGAACTCTGGAAATCTGCCGTGCAGTGGCTGATTTGAAAGATGCCACCACAGTAATCGGCGGCGGTGATTCTGTAAATGCTGTAAAGCGTCTGGGATTTGCTGATAAGATGACTCATATCTCCACAGGCGGCGGCGCTTCCCTGGAATTCCTGGAAGGAAAGGAACTGCCGGGTGTTGCAGCAGCAGACAATAAATAATTTAAAAACGTATGGAAGACATACAGAAATGAGGAAGACTATGCGTAAGAAAATCATCGCAGGTAACTGGAAAATGAACATGACGCCAAGCGAAGCCGTGGCTCTTGTAAATGAGCTGAAGCCATTGGTTGTCAATGATGATGTAGATGTGGTATTCTGTGTTCCGGCCATTGACATTATTCCGGTTGTGGAAGCAGCCAAGGGAACAAACATCCAGGTGGGCGCGGAAAATATGTACTTTGAAGAAAAAGGAGCGTTCACAGGTGAAATCTCTCCGAATATGCTGACAGATGCCGGAGTGAAATATGTGATCATCGGCCATTCAGAAAGAAGAGAATATTTTGCTGAGACCGATGAGACCGTAAATAAGAAGGTCTTGAAGGCATTTGAACATGGCCTGACACCGATCATCTGCTGCGGAGAGTCTCTGACACAGAGAGAGCAGGGAATTACAATTGACTGGATTCGTCAGCAGATCAAGATTGCTTTCCTGAACGTGACAGCAGAGCAGGCAGCAGCAGCTGTAATCGCGTATGAGCCAATCTGGGCCATCGGCACAGGTAAAGTAGCGACAACCGAGCAGGCAGAAGAAGTATGCGCGGCCATCCGTGCATGCATCAAGGAACTGTATGGGGAAACGACAGCAGAAGCCATTCGTATCCAGTACGGCGGTTCTGTCAGTGCTTCCAGCGCACCGGAATTATTCGCACAGCCGGATATCGACGGCGGCCTGGTGGGCGGAGCTTCCTTAAAGCCAGATTTTGGAAAGATTGTGAACTACAATAAATAATCAAAAAACTTAAAAAGAGGAGGTTTAAAATCGGGAAATATGGATTTTAAACCTCTTGCTTTTCGACAAAGATTTATTTTAAGGAAAATATATGCTGATACAGCAGGAATCGAGGAAAAAATGAGTAAAAAACCAACCGTATTAATGATTTTGGATGGATATGGACTGAGTGATAAAACAGAGGGAAACGCTGTGGCACAGGCCAATACTCCTGTCATGGATCAATTGATGAAGGAATACCCCTTTGTGAAAGGAGAGGCCAGCGGTATGGCAGTCGGCCTTCCGGAAGGTCAGATGGGCAATTCAGAAGTGGGTCATCTGAACATGGGGGCAGGACGCATTGTATATCAGGAACTGACCAGAATTACAAAATCCATTGCAGATGGGGATTTCTTTGAAAATGAAGCCTTTCTGGCAGCAGTGGAAAACTGCAAGAAGAATGATTCCGCACTTCACCTGATGGGACTGGTATCCGACGGCGGTGTTCACAGCCACAATACCCATATCTACGGACTTTTGGAACTGGCCAAGAGAAATGGACTGAAGAAAGTTTTCGTACACTGTTTCCTGGATGGCCGCGATACACCTCCGGAATCCGGAAAGGAATTTGTGGAAGAATTGATGAAAAAGTGCGAAGAAATCGGCGTAGGTCAGGTGGCATCTGTCATGGGACGTTACTATGCCATGGATCGTGACAACCGTTGGGATCGTGTGGAGAAAGCCTACCGCGCACTTCGCTATGGAGAGGGAGAGACTGCAGCCTGCGGTGCATGCGCGATCCAGAATTCCTATGATAAAGAAGTGACCGATGAATTTGTCGTTCCAACTGTGGTGGTAAAAGATGGCAAGGCCATCGGCCCGGTACAGGATCATGATTCCGTGATTTTCTTTAATTTCCGCCCGGACCGTGCAAGAGAAATGACCCATGTGTTCTGTGATAATGAGTTCGAGGGATTTGACAGAGGACCTGCAAGACCTGATGTGACATTTGTATGCTTTACCGATTATGATGTGACGATTCCGAACAAGCTGGTGGCATTCCACAAAGTGAGCATCACCAATACATTCGGCGAATTTCTCGCAAAGAACGGCTTAAAGCAGGCAAGAATCGCGGAAACGGAAAAATATGCCCATGTAACCTTCTTCTTCAACGGCGGCGTGGAAGAGCCAAATGAAGGGGAAGACCGTATCCTGGTAAAATCCCCGAAGGTAGCCACCTATGATCTTCAGCCTGAGATGAGCGCTTATACGGTGGATGAAAAGCTGGTGGAAGCCATCAAATCCGGTAAATACGATGTGATTATCATCAATTTTGCAAATCCGGATATGGTAGGCCACACAGGCGTGATGAAGGCAGCCATCGAGGCTGTGGAAGCCGTGGACAAATGTGTGGGAAAAGCCGTGGATGCGATCAAAGAAGTGGACGGACAGATGTTTATCTGCGCCGATCATGGAAACGCAGAGCAGTTAATTGACGAAGCAACCGGTGAACCATTCACCGCACATACGACCAACCCGGTTCCGTTTATTCTGGTTAATGCAGATCCGGCCTACCGCCTGAGAGAGGGCGGCTGTCTGGCAGATATTGCACCGACATTGATTGAGCTGATGGGATTAAAACAGCCGGAAGAAATGACCGGAAAGAGTCTGCTGGTAAAATAAGAACGAAATTCTGTCTCCGGCTGCGGGACGGAGATCCAATGAAATCATAGATGAAATACAAGGGGTGCGAATTTCACGGCACCCCTTTTCGATTTTCAAAAGTCAAACATCACGATTATTTTTCTGTGCTGGTGCTGATTTTGCGGCATCCTCAGTTTTTTTGGAAGGAAACCCCCTGAAAATGTCGGTAAAATTTTGTCAAAACATGCATATTCCACAAAAACATATATTGGAAATTGTGGAAAATAATGGTTCATTACTTCAGATTATAATAGGTATAATCAGTTTCCATGAATGTTTTTGTATCCGTAAAAATACATTTTGTTTATAATCACGTGGAAAGGGAAGAATGGATGGTGTATGGTTTTTTTGACAAAAACGGGCAGCTATGATATAACCGTACAGATAACAGAAATGAATGATAGAAATTATGAGGAAAGAGCATAGGAAAGGAGTCCAAAATGTATAAGAGAGAAATTCGTTTATCAAAAGAAACCGTTGGTGAGTTTGTGAATGCAGCAAATAAATGTGATTTTGATATTGATATCTGCTACAATCGCGTGATCGTTGATGCGAAATCTATTATGGGCGTTTTCAGCTTGGATTTAAGCCATAAGCTGACAGTATCCTATCAGGAAAAAGATGATGTATTCGAGGGCGTTTTAAGCAGATACGCAGTGGCATAAAATATATGATGGAGTAACAGGAAAGAGCAATTTGGATTCCCAAAGCGGATCCGGGTTGCTTTTTGTTTTGTATATCAATTGTGCGTCTGATCGCGTGGCAGGTTTTTATTGAAATATGGAATGCCAATAGTTATAATAAGAAAAGATAGTGATTCAGATTTAAGGAGAAGAAAGACGTATGGATGGAACAATGGACTTGGCAGCGATCAGGCAGCTGGAAGAAGAGCTGGAATATTATAAAAAAGAAAATAAGCGTTTGACAGAATTGAATCAGTGGATGCATGATTTGATCTGGGAGCTATACCATAAAGTGAAAGCTGCCGGATTATAATGGCCGGTCCCATTGCCGGAATTCGCCGACATCCCCGAAATACATAGAATTTTGGAAAAAAAGCTGGACGAAAGCCTGATTTTGTGAGAGAATAGGGACGAGAAATGGCGCTTTTTAATTGGGCAGTTAAAGGGTGCTATACCATCATTTCAACAAGTGAAAGGAGTTTTACAATGATTTATTCACATGAAGTAGAAAGTATGTGCAAAGTTGCACAGGGCGTTAATCATGGCGCAGCTCCGATCCCGGAGGAAGCTAAATGGGTACAGGCAAAAGAAGTGAAAGACATTTCCGGTCTGACACATGGTGTGGGCTGGTGTGCTCCTCAGCAGGGTGCCTGTAAGCTGACTTTAAATGTGAAAGAAGGTATCATCCAGGAAGCTTTGGTTGAGACAATCGGATGTTCCGGTATGACACACTCCGCAGCTATGGCAGCAGAAATTCTGCCGGGAAGAACGGTTATGGAGGCATTAAATACAGACCTTGTTTGTGACGCAATCAATACAGCTATGCGTGAACTGTTCCTGCAGATCGTTTACGGACGTTCTCAGTCCGCGTTTTCCGAAGAAGGGCTTCCGGTGGGCGCTGGTCTGGAAGACTTAGGTAAGGGCCTGCGTTCTCAGGTAGGTACCATGTATGGTACATTGAAGAAAGGTCCTCGTTACCTGGAGATGGCAGAAGGTTATGTAACAGGTATCGCACTGGATGCTGATGATCAGATCATCGGATATCAGTTCGTAAACCTTGGAAAGATGACCGATTTCATTAAGAAGGGTGATGATCCGAACACTGCATATGAAAAGGCAAAAGGTCAGTATGGCCGTGTAGATGATGCAGTGAAGATCATTGATCCAAGACAGGAATAATCGAGGAGGAAGAGAAAATGGCATTATTTGAATCATATGAAAGAAGAATTGATAAAATCAATGCAGTACTGAACCGCTATGGGATCGCTTCCATCGAGGAAGCGGAAAAGATCACAAAGGATGCTGGTCTGGATGTATACGAGCAGGTAAAGAAGATTCAGCCGATCTGCTTTGAAAATGCATGCTGGGCATATACAGTAGGTGCTGCCATCGCAATCAAAAAGGGATGCAGGAGAGCAGCCGATGCTGCCGCAGCCATCGGCGAAGGTCTGCAGGCATTCTGTATTCCGGGTTCTGTAGCAGATCAGCGTAAAGTAGGTCTTGGACATGGAAATCTGGGTAAGATGCTTCTGGAAGAAGATACGGATTGTTTCTGCTTCCTGGCCGGCCATGAGTCCTTCGCAGCAGCAGAAGGCGCCATCGGTATCGCAGAAAAGGCAAACAAAGTTCGCCAGAGACCACTGCGTGTTATCCTGAATGGTCTGGGAAAAGATGCTGCACAGATCATCTCCAGAATCAATGGATTTACTTATGTGGAAACAGAGATGGATTACTATACAGGTGAAGTAAAGGAAGTATTCCGCAAGTCTTACTCCGATGGTCTTCGTGCCAAAGTAAACTGCTACGGTGCCAACGATGTTCGTGAAGGTGTGGCAATCATGTGGAAGGAAAACGTGGATGTTTCCATCACAGGTAACTCCACCAACCCGACCAGATTCCAGCATCCGGTTGCAGGTACCTATAAGAAGGAAAGAGTAGAAGCCGGAAAGAAGTACTTCTCTGTCGCTTCCGGCGGCGGTACAGGCCGTACCCTTCATCCGGACAACATGGCAGCAGGTCCTGCTTCCTATGGTATGACAGATACTCTGGGACGTATGCACTCCGACGCACAGTTCGCCGGTTCCTCTTCCGTACCGGCTCACGTAGAAATGATGGGTCTGATCGGTATGGGCAACAACCCGATGGTAGGAGCTACCGTTGCAGTTGCCGTTTCCATTGAGGAAGCTGCTAAGGCTGGAAAGTTTTAATTTAACCGAATACAATCATAATTGTTCCATGGGGCAGGAGCGTTCGGACGTGTGAAAATACGGACGGCTCCTGCCCCCGTTTTTATGCTCGCCCGTTCATCGGTATATGACAGAAAAGGTGTGCTGCAGATTCCGCATAGCTTCAATTATGCGAAATCTGCAGCACACCTTGTGTTCATGGATTATTCCTCCGTTTCATTCTTTGGCAGAATGACATTCAATAGGATCGCCGTCAGGGTAGCCACCACAACGGGAGATTTTCCAAAAATCATGGTAACCCAATCCGGGAATGTGGCCAGAGCGCCCGGAGCCTGGGTGATTCCCATGCCGAGGGCAACGGAAAGGCCTACGATTGCCGTATTTCTGAAATTCATCTTCTGGCGCATGATAAGCTTGATTCCTGTCATTGCGATGGAAGCAAAGACTGAGATGGTGGCGCCGCCGAGGACGCACTGCGGAATCGTGGTCAAAAGAGCAGAAAACTTAGGAACGAAACCGGCGATCATCAGGATGACGGCGGCCAATCCCAGGACGAAGCGGTTGATGACCTTTGTGGTCGTCACAATACCCACGTTCTGACTGTATGTGGCAGTGGGCAGCCCGGCAAACAAGGCGCCCAGGATATTGGAGATCCCATACATCAGGATACCGCCCTGGAGCTCCCGGTCCTCCGGTTCCCGATTCATACTGCCGATGGTGGTGGCAGAAAAGTCACCGATGGCCTGAATGGAATTGATGGCAAAAAGTGTGCCGATGGCAATGCAGGCCGATGGCTCAAAGTGAATGGAAAAATGAAGAGGCTGGGGAAGCTGAAAATAACCGGCTGACTGGAGCTGGGACAGATCCACCAGACCGAAGCATGCTGCCATGATATATCCGGCGATGATTCCCACCAAAATGGAGGCCAGCTTTAAAAATCCCTTGGTAAAGTGGTTTAACCCCGTTACGACAGCCAGGGTAAACAGAGCGACCACCCAGTTTTTCCAGGAACCGTACAGAGGACTGGAAGTTCCGCCTGCCATATAGTTGATGGCGGTGGGATAGAGGGAGAGTCCGATGGTAAATACCACAGTTCCCGTTATGATCGGGGGAAACAGGACACGTATTTTTTTCACGGCGATTCCGACCACGATGGCCACGACACCGCCGACGATTTGGGCGCCGAGGATGGTACCGATGTCAAAGCTTTCTGCGATGGCCTGCATACTGGGGACATAGGCGAAACTGATTCCCAGCATGACAGGCAGAGCGGAGCCCAGCTGAAACTGTTTGCACCGGATAAATGGAAACAGCTGAAGCAGAGTACTGAAGGCAGATACGAACAGGGCAGCCTGAATCAGGATAATCCGGTCCGTGTCATTTAAGTTGGCGACGCCTGCGACGATGATCGCCGGGGTAACACAGCCGACGATCATGGCGACCACATGCTGAAGGGCCAGCGGAAAGGCCTTTCCAAAAGAAGGAACGCCATTCAGATCAAAAACTGAAGCCTGCGTTCCGGACGAAGATGAACGGTTCGATTTCGACATAAGTTCCTCCTAAGTAAATATTTTACAACACTACTTTACACAAAAATGGAAGAAAATGCAAAGGGTATTTTACGAAGATAGTACTTGACAGAAATAAAATTGCTGATACTATATATTATATAGTATGCATTGCATAGTATATACGGCGAAAACAGCAGCAGAATCAGGAGAGAAGGTGATGAATTGGACAGTCAAAGAAAAAAAGGAATTTTGGATGTATGCGTGCTGACAGCTGTTTGCCGGAATCCATCCTATGGATATTTGATTATCAAGGAACTTTCCCCTCATGTGGAGATATCAGAATCCACATTGTATCCGATACTAAAGCGATTGGAACGCAGCGGCTGTCTGGAAACGTATCAGGAAGAGCACGCAGGCAGAAAACGCAACTACTATCGGATTACTGCGGCAGGAAGGGAAAAAATACAGGAATTTTTGGATGAGTGGGATGAGATGAGGCGCGTGTATCAGTTCGTGTCAACCCGGTTCCAACGGTAAAGGAAACCGATAAAATGAAACGCCGCAAAGGCCATCCAGGAGGAAATGATGAAGAAAGATGAATTTTTAGAAAGACTTGCCATGTCGGCAGAAACTTCCAACGGAAAGATCCAGATTCAATTTGAACGGGGATGAGTGGAAAGAGAATGTGTCTGCGACTCTTTTTTTGTGGAAAATTGGCCTGGTTTGTGGTATAAGTCTTAGAAAAGGCCAATCAGAAGAACACGATGAAAATTTGGCAGAGAGGAAAGGAAGATCGAATGATTGCCACACTTACATGGAACCCGTCCCTGGATTATGTGGTTACCGTACATGGGTTTCGGCAGGGCAGGACAAACCGTACAGAGGAAGAACAGATATTTCCGGGGGGAAAAGGCATCAATGTCTCCCTGGTTTTAAAACAGCTGGGGGTGGAGAGCATTCCCCTGGGGTTTGCGGCGGGGTTCACCGGGGAGGAGATCGTAAGGCTTACGAGAAAACTGGGACTTTCGCCGGAATTTATTACCGTTCCCGGCGGATATTCCAGGATCAATGTGAAATGGAAAAACCAGGATGGAACGGAGCTCAACGGCGTGGGACCGGTTATCGGTGAAGCGCAGAAGATGCAGCTTTATGAAAAACTGGACAGGCTGAAGGCGGGGGATGTGCTGGTTTTGGCGGGAAGCGTGTCCAGAGGTGTGACAGAGAATGGATATGGGGATATCATGGGCCGATTGGAGGGAAGGGGGATCCGGTTTGTGGTGGACGCATCCGGTGATCTGCTGCGCCGTACGCTGGCGTTCCATCCATTTCTCATCAAGCCCAACCACCATGAGCTGGGAGAACTGTTCGGTGCGGAAATCAGCACCGTCGAGCAGGCGGCATATTATGGAGAAAAGCTCAGAAAAGAAGGGGCCCAAAATGTGTTAATCTCCATGGGAAGCCAGGGAGCCGTCCTTGTGGACGAATACGGAGGCAAACGCCATCAGAAGGCGCCGGAGGGGACCCTGGTCAGCGCAGTGGGATCGGGGGATTCCATGGTGGCGGGATTTCTGGCGGGATGGATGGAACGCGGGTCGTATGAATGGGCGCTGGCTTTGGGAACGGCCGCCGGAAGCGCCACAGCCTTTTCTGAGGGGCTGGCAGAACGGGCGATGATTGTTGAGACCTGCGAAAGACTGGAACACCAGGTGCTGCTGGAACCATGAAACGGGCAAACGTCAGACAGCAGGATTCTATTTGGGTGACCATGCTGACGCTTTCATGGGGAGGGCGGAACAGAAAACAGAAGATAGGAGAGACTTATGATTACAACGATATTATTTGATTTGGACGGGACGCTGCTGCCCATGGATCAGGAAATTTTTACAAAATCGTATTTTTCCCGGTTGGTAAAGAAGATGGCGCCATTGGGATACGACCCGGAAAAACTGATTGATGCCATCTGGAAGGGAACCAAAGCCATGGTATCCAATGACGGCAGCAAAACCAATGAGGAAGCGTTTTGGAATTGCTTTACAGGCATATTTGGGGAAGACTCCAGGAAGGATATCCCTGTGTTTGAAGAGTACTACCGCAACGAATTCCAGGATGTGGCCGGTGACTGCGGAAAAAATCCTCTGGCCGGAGAGGCGGTGCTGCGGCTGAAGGAAATGGGATATGATGTGGGGCTGGCCACCAATCCCATATTTCCTTCCATAGCGACGGAAAGCCGCATCCGCTGGGCGGGTCTGTCACCCGAGGATTTTTTATTTTATACCACATATGAGAATTCCGTCCACTGTAAGCCGAACCCTGCGTATTACAGAGACATTTTAACCATGCTTTCCCGCCGGGCAGAAGAATGCCTCATGGTGGGAAATGATGTGGAAGAAGATATGATCGCGAAGTCACTGGGGATGCAGGTATTTTTATTGACAGACTGCATGATCAACACCAAAGGAAAAGATATTTCCGAATATCCCCGCGGAAATTTCAGGGATTTGATGGATTTTGTGCGTCAGAGCTGTCCGAGAAGATAGCTTTGCCTGCCGTCCCTTAAAAAGATGGGGAGCGTTTCCAGGGGAGCATCGATGTCATACCAGCTGCCGCCGGGATAGATCTGCTTGGTACCGGCATGGGTCCACTGGGCGCCCTTTGGAAGGTAAACCCTGCGGCTTCTGGCCCCCGGGTGACAGATGGGGGCCACCAGAATGTCGCCGCCAAACAGATAGGAATCCTTGATATCCCAGCATACCGGATCCTGAGGAAATTCATAAAAGAGCGCACGCATGACAGGGGTACCTTTTTCGTGGGCTTTTTTCATGAGGCTTCTTGTGTAGTCCCGCATCTGCTCCCGGATGGAGATGAAATGCCGGAGGATGGGGTAGGCTTCTTCCCCAAAACTCCAGATTTCATTGTCTGCTCCGGTCTGCTCCCTCACCTCACCGGCCTGATTGATGATCGGCGTGGCCGGCTGGCGGCATCCGTGGAGACGCATCACCGGACAGAAGGTGCCGAACTGGAACCAGCGGATGAGGAGTTCGCGGAATTCTTCGGATTCGATCCATCCGTTATGGAATCCGCCGATGTCGGTGGTCCACCATGGAATTCCGCACAGCCCCATGTGGATGCCGGCACAGATTTGTTTCCTGAAATCTTCATAGGTGGACATGATATCACCGGACCATACGAGGGTACCGTATCGCTGGCTGCCCACCCAGGCACAGCGGATCAAATTCACGATATCCGTCTGTCCATTGGCCTGCTGGCCTTCATAAAACAGGCGGGCGTATTCCCTGGGATAGATGTTTCCGATTTGTTCCACGGGACCGGCATAATACCGGTACTGTTCATAGGCATATGTGCCGAATTCCGGTTCTGCCTCATCCAGCCAGAAGGTGCGGATACCCAGGTCGGCATAATTTTTTTTGCATTTTTCCCACACATAAGCCCTTGTACGGGGATTGGTGGCATCCATGAACACATTGTTTCCGTGGAAGAGCATCTGTACATCAATACCGGCATTGCTTTTCACCAAAAGCCCCTGTTGTTTCATTTCCTCAAAATTTTCACTTCTCCAGTCCACCTGGGGCCAGACGGACACCATGGTTTCGATGCCCATGTCATGGAGTTCCCGGATCATGGACCTGGGATCCGGAAAATATTCCTCATCAAAACGGTAATCGCCGCAGCGGGGCCAGTGGTAATAGTCGATGACGAAAACATCCAAAGGGATGCTGCGCTTTTTGTATTCTCTGGCCACGGAAAGCACCTGTTCCTGATTGTAGTAGCGGAGCTTGCACTGCCAAAAGCCCAAACCGTATTCCGGCATCATGGGGGCCTTTCCCGTGGCATCGGCATAATGTTCTTCAATCTCGGCCGGAGTATCCCCGGCTGTGATCCAGTAGTCCATCTGGGCGGTGGACTGTGCGGTCCACTGCGTGGTGTTTGTACCGAAATGAACCTCTCCTACGGCGGCGTTGTGCCATAAGAATCCGTATCCCAGACTGGATATATAAAATGGAATGCTGGCCTGGGAATTGCGGTGGGCCAGTTCCAGGTTGCAGCCCTTCAGATTCAGCGTTTCCTGCTGGTACTGTCCCATCCCGTACAGTTTTTCCTCCGGATTGGAGTCAAAAGAAACCTTCAGGGTAAAATTCCCTCCCGGTTTTACATGATACGAACGTGCTTTCAGCATTAATGCGCCGCCGTTGGCGATTTCCCGAAGAAGGATATCGCCATTTTGGTTATAAAAAGTAATCCGTCCGTCCCTTCCCCAGCGCTGTACCTCGATAACCGCCCTGATTGTGCCATTGGAAATCTCAGCATCCCATTCCCGGATGGTAATCTGCGCCTGGCTGGGCTTGGGATCCAGCAAAGCGATGCTCCCATCCTCGATATCTCCCAAAAAACGGCTTCTTACCCTGAGGCTGTCCTCTCCCCAGGCTTCCACCTGCACCACCTCCCCGTTTTCCCGGAAAATCAGTGCATGATCCTTCCTTTCAAAAAATCCCATAAAAAATCTCCTTTCTATTTATTCATGATATAGGTAATTGCGAAACTCTCAAAGCCGCGTAAACTCTCATCTCTCGATTCCCTCTATTCCAATCGCTCCTCACCAATTCTTCTATTTCTGGAAACCATTCACAGGCCGGAGAGAGCGAACCTTTTTCCTGACGGGCTTTGAAAAACGTCGGTACTTGATTTTTCCAGCCGGACACGGCGCAGAAAAATCTTAGTACCGCTACGTTTTTCACGAGC
>DVJD01000056.1 GCA_018710785.1 Candidatus Fimimorpha excrementavium | reverse complement strand
AAAGGCGTGGAAAAGGCAAGTAAATTTATGATGCCCATACTGGTGGTACTGTCAGTGGCGGTGGCTGCTTTCGTCATATTCCGTCCGGAGGCCAAGGAAGGACTGAAATTCTACTTAATGCCTGATTTTAGTAAGTTTTCTTCCAAAACCGTACTGGGAGCCATGGGACAGCTGTTCTATTCCTTGTCATTGGCCATGGGGATTATGATTACATACGGTTCCTATATGAAAAAAGATGTCCATCTGGAAAACAGCATCAAGCAGATTGAAGTCTTTGATTTTGGCATTGCGTTTTTGGCAGGTCTTATGATTATCCCGGCTATATTTGCATTTGGAAGCAGCGATGACCTTCAGGCCGGAGCTGGTCTGATGTTTGTCGTACTTCCAAAAGTTTTTGCCAACATGAGCATGGGGGGATTTTTGGGAGCCGCGTTCTTTGTACTCGTTTTATTTGCAGCACTGACCAGCGCCATCTCCCTGATGGAAACCATCGTGTCTATTTTGATGGATAAACTTCATTGGAATCGAGTTCTTTCTTGTATTGTGGTGGCTCTTTGGGGGATCTTGATCGGGATTCCGTCCTCCCTGGGATATGGTGTGTGGAGCGGAGTACAGCCCTTGGGACTCAGTATTTTGGACTTTTTCGATTTTATCAGCAACAGTGTCCTGATGCCGATTGTCGCATTCCTGACCTGTATTTTTGTGGGGCATGTGATTAAGCCCCAGGCTGTCATTGAGGAAGTGGAATTAAACGGGCCGTTTAAGCGGAAAAAAATTTTCGAGATATTCATCAAATATATCGCGCCGATTTTTATCATTTTGATTCTGCTGTCTTCCATTGCAAACACACTGGGTTGGATGAAGATCTAATCCTCATTCTTTCCGCGCAGGGGAGGCGAGGCTGTAATGCTCTGCGGTTGAAGAAAAGAGTCTTTCTGAGGCGTACAAATGTATTATAAAAATAGACATTTTAAGGATTTAAATGGAATGATTTCTTGTTGGATATGACAAATTCAAAGAAATGCAGAAAAAAATATTGACTTTAGTACACTAAATTAATATAATACACATCAGGCGAGAGCAAGAGAAACGTTTTCGTACGGCAGCAGGGGCTTTACCTGTAGAATTAAGGAGGTAACATCAATGTCATATGTAGATGAGGTACTGGAACGGGTGATTGCAAAGAATCCCAGTGAAAAAGAATTTCACCAGGCGGTGAGAGAAGTTTTGGAATCTTTGCGTGTGGTAATCGAAAAGAATGAAGAGAAATATAGAAAAGATGCTTTGCTGGAGCGCATTTGTGAGCCGGAGCGTGTTATTTCCTTCCGTGTTCCGTGGGTAGATGATAAGGGTCAGGTGCAGGTAAACCGTGGATTCCGTGTACAGTTCAACAGTGCAATCGGACCTTACAAGGGAGGACTTCGTCTGCATCCTTCTGTTAACCAGGGTATTATCAAGTTTCTTGGCTTTGAGCAGGTATTTAAGAACTCTTTGACCGGTCTTCCCATCGGCGGCGGCAAGGGCGGTTCTGACTTTGATCCCAAGGGAAAATCGGATAGAGAAGTGATGGCATTCTGCCAGAGCTTTATGACAGAGCTTCATAAGTACATTGGTGCAGATACGGACGTACCGGCAGGTGATATCGGTGTGGGTGCGAGAGAAATCGGTTATCTGTACGGACAGTATAAGAGACTGACAGGTCTGTATGAAGGCGTCCTGACAGGAAAAGGTTTAACATACGGCGGTTCTCTGGCCAGAACAGAGGCAACCGGATATGGTTTGATTTACATGGTTGTGGAAATGCTGAAAGCAGAAGGAAAGACACTGGAAGGCCAGACAGTGGTTATCTCCGGTTCCGGAAATGTGGCAATTTATGCGACAGAAAAGGCACAGCAGTATGGCGCGAAGGTAGTGGCTTTAAGTGATTCCAACGGTTATATTTATGATAAAGACGGCATCGACCTGGATCTTGTAAAAGAGATTAAGGAAGTAAGAAGAGGCAGAATCAAAGAGTATGCAGAAAAGAAACCATCTGCTGTTTATACAGAAGGAAAGGGCATCTGGACCATTCCATGTGATATCGCTCTTCCATGTGCGACACAGAATGAACTGGATCTGGAAGATGCAAAGGCATTGAAGGCCAATGGATGTTTCCTGGTGGCAGAGGGCGCCAATATGCCTTCCACACAGGCAGCTACCGATTTCTATTTGGAAAATGGCATTATATTTATGCCTGGAAAGGCAGCCAATGCCGGCGGTGTGGCAACCAGCGCTCTGGAGATGAGCCAGAACAGCCAGAGACTTTCCTGGACCTTCGAAGAGGTAGACGCGAAGCTGCATGATATCATGGCAAATATCTTTAAGAAGGTTAGCGAAGCTGCCAAAAAGTACGACATGGAAGGCAACTATGTCGCTGGCGCAAATATTGCCGGATTTGAAAAAGTGGTAGAGGCAATGACTGCCCAGGGAATCGTATAAAAATGATGAGATGAACATCAAATAGAAACGCTCCGTCTTGTGTATGGGTACACAGGGCGGAGCGTTTTTTACGCGGAATAAACATGCGATAAACATGCGACCAGCGTGCGACAAGCGTGCGACAAGCATGGAAAGCGGGGCAGAAGTCAGATAAACTGATTTCGGCCTGCATCATACTCATAATCGATGCTGGAAAGCAAGTCCGTGATTTTGGATTTTTCCAGTTCATTTTCTTCACAGAAAGAATCCAGACTTGGGTAAAAATCGCGCAGCTGTGTATTGACATAGCTGAGCAGGATGACGGGATCTTTTGGCAGATTCATGGCAACCTCTTTTCTGCAGATAATAGTTATGCTGTGTATGGTCGGTAAAACCGATCAGGCTTTGCAGGTGGGACACTTGCTTTTTAAAAGCGCATCCACCATGGCGTGCATCAGTACCGCTTCCTCAGTCTGCGCAAGGGAGTAGCGCACTTCTTTGCCGATCCGCCGCCCGACGATCAGGCCTGCCTGTTTGAGACAGCGCAGATGATGAGAGACCGCGGGAGGCGTCATATCAACCGCAGCGGCAATATTGGCCACGCATTCCTCACTGTGGCACAGCAGCCAGAAAATCTGAAGGCGGGTTCCGTCTCCCAGCTGTTTGAACGCATCGGCGGTTATGGCGCAGATTTCTTTATCCGGAAGCCGTTCCAAAACCTCGTGAATGTCGCCGTGGTCATGGGGCATCCCTGTAAATGTATGCTGATTCATAAAATCCCTCGTTTTCTTTCTTATAACATATCCAAAAGGACAGGATATGAAGGTGATAAGATAAATAAAAATAGATAGATAAAGAAATTGTACAATAATTGCGGTGGAGCGTCAATACGAAAGTGGAGGAAAACAGGACAAACGCAGCAGAAGGCGGAAAAAGGCAGTTTGACAAGAAATTGTAATAATTGACAAAAAAGTAACAAATAATTTCAGCATATTATCCAAAAAAAAGAGGAAAAAAGAAATTCATACAAAAGAATGCAAAAAGAAATATTGCAAAAAATGAAAAAAAAATGGAAAAACGCCTTTACTAACGTAAAGATTATGTTATAATGATAACGACTTATTCCGTTCGGGACGGAATACAACTCTAAGTAGGAATACAGGAGGTTAATATGGCAAAATGGGTTTATTTATTTAAAGAAGGAAATGCAGGTATGCGTAACCTTCTTGGCGGTAAGGGCGCTAATCTGGCAGAGATGACAGGATTAGGTCTGCCGATCCCACAGGGGTTCACTGTAACAACAGAAGCTTGTACGGATTATTATAACAGTGGAAAAAAGATTACAGAGGAAATTCAGACACAGATTTTTGAAGCGCTGAGCTGGCTGGAAAAGGAAAATGGAAGAAAGTTCGGAGATACCGAAAATCCACTTCTGGTTTCTGTTCGTTCCGGTGCGAGAGCATCCATGCCTGGTATGATGGATACCATCCTGAACTTAGGATTAAATGATATCTCTGTAGAAGGCTTCGCAAAGAAGACAGGCAATCCAAGATTTGCATATGATTCTTACAGAAGATTTATCCAGATGTTCTCTGATGTAGTTATGGAAGTTCCCAAGTCCTTCTTCGAAAAGATCATCGATGAATTAAAGGAAGCAAAGGGCGTACATTACGATACAGAGCTGACAGCTGATGATTTAAAGGAACTGATTGTAAAGTTTAAAGAAGTCTATAAAGAGGCTATGAACGGGAAAGAATTCCCGCAGGATCCGAAGGTACAGCTGATGGAAGCCGTTAAAGCGGTATTCCGTTCCTGGGACAATCCGCGTGCCATCGTTTACAGACGTATGAATGATATCCCCGGCGATTGGGGAACCGCTGTAAACGTACAGACCATGGTATTCGGAAACATGGGTGACACATCCGGTACCGGTGTTGCATTTACACGGAATCCTTCCACAGGCGAGAAGGGAATCTACGGCGAGTATCTGATCAACGCCCAGGGTGAGGACGTTGTGGCAGGTGTGCGTACACCGCAGCCGATCACAAAACTGCAGGAGGATCTGCCGGAATGCTACAAGCAGTTCATGGAGATTGCCATGAAACTGGAAAATCATTACCGTGATATGCAGGATATGGAATTTACCATCCAGGAAGGCAAGCTGTTCTTCCTTCAGACCAGAAATGGCAAGAGAACGGCTCCGGCTGCCATCCAGATCGCCTGCGATTTGGTAGATGAAGGCATGATCACACCAGAAGAAGCGGTTTGCCGTATCGAAGCCAAATCTCTGGATCAGCTGCTTCATCCCACATTCGACGCTGCTGCGCTGAAGGCAGGGGAGGTAATCGGTTCCGCACTTCCGGCATCCCCGGGTGCTGCTGCCGGTAAGGTTTACTTCACGGCAGATGAGGCAAAGGCTGCCCATGAAAAGGGCGAGAGAGTTATCTTGGTTCGCTTGGAAACATCACCGGAAGATATTGAAGGTATGCATGCGTCTGAAGGTATTCTGACCGTACGCGGCGGTATGACATCCCACGCAGCTGTTGTGGCACGTGGTATGGGAACCTGCTGTGTATCCGGATGCGGTGAGATCAAGATTAATGAAGAAGCAAAGGTATTTGAGCTGGGCGGATATACCTTCCATGAAGGCGACTATATCTCCCTTGACGGTACGACCGGTAAGATCTATAAGGGCGATATCAAGACGGTGGAAGCATCGGTGGGCGGAAACTTCGGAAGAATCATGGATTGGGCTGATCAGTTCAGAACCCTGCATGTTCGTACCAACGCCGATACACCGGCTGATACTCTCAACGCAGTGAAGCTGGGAGCAGAAGGCATCGGCCTTTGCCGTACAGAGCATATGTTCTTTGAACCGGAAAGAATTCCGAAGATCCGGAAGATGATCCTTTCCGATACAGTAGAAGCCAGAGAAGCAGCGTTAAATGAACTGATTCCGTTCCAGAAGGGCGATTTCAAGGCAATGTACAAAGCTCTGGAAGGCAGACCAATGACAGTCCGCTATCTGGATCCGCCGCTGCATGAGTTTGTACCTACTGATCCGGAGGATATTAAGGCACTGGCTGAAGATATGGGTCTGACACCGGAACAGGTTCAGGCAAAGTGTGATGAACTCCATGAGTTCAACCCGATGATGGGGCACAGAGGCTGCCGTCTGGCTGTGACATATCCGGAAATTGCTAAGATGCAGACCAGAGCCGTTATGGAAGCTGCCATCGAAGTGAAGGAAGAGTGCGGATATGACATCGTTCCGGAAATCATGATTCCTCTGGTAGGCGAAAAGAAAGAATTGAAGTTTGTGAAAGATATTGTCGTAGAAGTGGCAGAGCAGGTGAAGAAAGAAAAGAATTCCGATATTCAGTATCACATCGGTACCATGATCGAAATTCCGCGTGCCGCTTTGACAGCAGATGCCATCGCAGAAGAAGCAGAGTTCTTCTCCTTTGGTACCAATGACCTGACACAGATGACATTCGGCTTCTCCCGTGATGATGCCGGAAAGTTCCTGGATTCCTACTATAAGGCAAAGATTTACGAATCTGACCCATTCGCTAGACTGGATCAGGCCGGTGTAGGTCAGTTGGTAAAGATGGCTGCAGAAAAGGGACGTAAGACCAGACCGGATATCAAGCTGGGTATCTGCGGTGAGCATGGCGGAGATCCGTCCTCGGTTGAGTTCTGCCATAAGATTGGTCTTACCTATGTATCCTGCTCCCCGTACCGTGTACCGATTGCGCGTCTGGCAGCTGCACAGGCAGCTATCAACAATGCAGGAAAATAATAGATTGTAAAAAATATGTTTATTTCACGACGCTGGTTGTAACGAGAAATGATGTGAAAGAATATATGTCACATCAGCACAGTTTACACGAGCGAACCAATTTAAAGATATGATAGTAAAAATCTATATTTGACTCTCGAAAGGGAAGCCTTGTGCTTCCCTTTTGGTGTATATAACTCTCTATTAAGGACGAATACCTAAAACTATAAAAGGGTTCGTCCTTTTCAAAAACAGGGAACATGAGAAATTTTACAACACCTATCTTTCAAAATGTCGGTATCAGGATTCGTACCATAAGGCTTTGGTCTATTGTCATAAAAAAATACCGCCACCATTCCAGCCGTGATCCGATCCCTGAGGGGAAAGAGAATCTCTTAAACTAGAAGTTTGAGGCAGATCGCATCAATCAAAAATGGTGTACCGATATTACCTACATCCAGTAACTTCACCTATGCAGTGGCAACGGCGCTGGGATTCAAACCGTAAGGAATATTGAAAAGAAATCGTAACATTGCGTTTTATTGGTGAGTAAAAAGCAAAGAAGCAGTGGTGATGAAATCATGTCTATTTATATTACAGGGGACTGTCACGGGGACTACCGTCGGTTCAATACAGAGATATTCCCGGAGTAATATGCAATGGGAAAGGGCGACTATGTAATCATCTGCGGCGATTTTGGCTATTGAGCTATGCCGTATCGGATTAATCATGTAAGCTGGTGGGAGGAAGAACTGCCTTCTGAGGAAGAATGCGCGGAAGGCCTGCGGAATATTGAGAAATGCGGCGGGGAAGCAGACTATGTGGTGACACATTGTGCGCCTACAAAAGTTCAGGAAATGATAGGGAGAGAACTGGGTAAGCCCGACCGGCTGACGGATTACAAATAATAAGCCCTGTTTCGTGAAAATCCAATAAATTTTTTGAAAATTCTTGTTGATAAGATTTGGCAAAAGAAGTATAATGGAATTGTGTTGTACAAACTATACAAAAAAAGGTAGGATGTACATGGATAATTATTATAATTTTGTCTATCCTGCCTGCCCGGAGCCAAAAAACTCAGGGATATCCAAAAATCCCCGTGGATTTGAAATTCATTGGCTAGGGGATAGATGGGAAAGGAGATGACGTAAATGGAAATCCAACTGCAGGAACTTATTGACCAGATTAAAAATGACGGCGTAAAGGCCGCTGAGGCTGAGGCTGCTTCCATATTGGAATCAGCGAAGGCGGAGGCGGAGAAAATTATTTCCGATGCGAAGGCCGAAGCGGAGAAGACCATGCTTGAAGCAAAAGCGCAGAATGAGCGTTTTGTCCGCGCGGGTGAAGATTCCATCCGTCAGGCCGGAAGAAACCTTTTGATTTCCTTCAGGGAAAGTGTGGCAAAAGAGCTTAACGTCATTGTAGGGGACAAGGTGAAAGAAGCGCTGTCTTCCGAGGCTCTTTCACAGCTGATTTTTACGGCTGTAGAGAACTGGACAAAGGATACGGAGGCGGAGGATCTCTCCGTTTTGGTTGGAAGAGAGGAGCTGGCTTCACTTGAGGCGGGGCTGCTTGCAGGTCTGAAAGACCGGATGCGCGAAGGGGTTACCTTAAAAGTAAGCGATGACTTTGAAGGGGGCTTTCGCATTTCGGTCCAGGATGGACAAGCCTATTACGATTATTCGGCAGAAGCGGTGACCGAGCTTTTGTCCGTATATTTGACTCCAAAACTGATATCATTGATGAAAGAGGCTGAGAATGTATGAATCAATACTATTTGATCGCACAGCTGCCCTCTTTGGAGATTGCCAGTGAAACAACAGCGCTGCCGATTACGGAGGAACGGTTTTATGAGCTCTGCAAAAGCAATTTGGGGAAACGGGCATGGAAGGCATTAAGCGGCCTGACCCTTGTTCCAAAAAGACAGAACCAGAAATCGGGATATTCGTTTATTGACAAGTGGAACCAGTGGGAAAAGGATTTCCGTCTGGCCCTTGCCAGTGTCCGCGCGGAGAAGATGAATAAGCCCTTTGAGGGAGAAAAAGGAGAGCTTTCCAGGGAGCTGCTAAAGACGGTGCGCCAGGCGGTGGAGATGGAGGACCCTTTGGAGGCAGAGCGGTATTTAACCCGTGTCCGCCTGGATTTTCTGGAAACGCTGCGCCCTAAGGATGCCTTCAGCGAAAACATGTTGTTTTACTACGCCCTGAAGCTGAAGCTGATTTTAAGGATTCAGCAATTTGATAAGAGCAAGGGGCAAAACGCATATCGAAAAATTTACGGCTCAATTATGTATGGGGGCGATCAGGAGGTTAAAGAATGACCGGAAACAATCAAAACACAGGGCAAGTTGTAGGTGTGAACGGAAATATGGTATCCGTCCAATTTGAAGGCAACGTTTCCATGAATGAGATTTGCTATGTAAAAGTTGGAAACACCTCTCTCAAAAGCGAAGTGATCCGTATCCGGGGCAAAATTGCCCAGATACAGGTCTACGAGATGACAAACGGGATTCAGTGCGGGGATGAAGTAACCTTCACCGGAGACATGCTTACGGCACAGCTGGGTCCAGGACTTTTGGGCCAGATCTATGACGGCCTGCAGAATCCGCTGCCGCTTTTGGCCAGGCAGGCGGGATGGTTTCTGGAGCGGGGCATCTATACAAACGCCCTGGACGACCAGAAGAAATGGGAATTTACCCCCACCGCAAAGCCGGGGGATACGGTGAAGGCCGGAGAATACGTAGGGACAGTGCCGGAAGGCTCCTTTGTCCATAAAATCCTTGTTCCATTTTACCTGCTGGGAACTTACACCGTAAAATCCGTGGCCCAAAAGGGCGAATACACCATTAAAGAAACCATTGCGGTAATCGTAGATGACAGGGGCAACGAGATCCCACTTACCATGTCCTTTAAATGGCCGGTGAAGCGGGCGGTTACCTGCTACAGCGAGCGCTTGGCACCGACGGAAACCATGGAGACAAAGGTGCGTCTCATCGACTCCTTCTTCCCCGTGGCAAAGGGCGGCACTTACTGTATCCCGGGACCCTTTGGCGCGGGAAAGACGGTGCTGCAGCACACTACCTCAAAATACGCGGACGTGGATATCGTGATTATCGCCGCCTGCGGAGAGCGTGCCGGAGAAGTAGTGGAAACGCTGACGGAGTTTCCGGAGCTGGTGGACCCCAAGACGAGCCGTTCCCTGATGGAGCGCACCATTATCATCTGCAATACCTCCTCCATGCCGGTTGCCAGCCGTGAGGCTTCCGTCTATACTTCTGTGACTTTGGCGGAATATTACCGCCAGATGGGACTGCATGTGCTGCTTCTGGCAGATTCCACTTCCCGCTGGGCCCAGGCCCTCCGTGAAATGTCGGGACGCCTGGAGGAGATTCCGGGAGAAGAGGCTTTCCCAGCCTATCTGGAATCCTACATCGCGGCATTTTACGAGCGGGCCGGTTATGTGCGTCTTCCCGACGGCTCAAAAGGCTCCGTCACCATCGGCGGTACGGTTTCTCCCGCCGGCGGCAATTTCGACGAGCCGGTGACCCAGGCGACTTTGAAGGTCGTGGGCGCTTTCCACGGACTGTCCAGAGAGCGTTCCGATGCCCGTAAGTATCCGGCTATTGACCCATTAATTTCCTGGTCCAAATATCAGGGAGTCGTGGCCCCGGAGAAGATGGAGTTTTTGCGAAATATTCTCCTTCACGGAAACGACATCGGCTCCATGATGAAGGTCGTGGGCGAGGAAGGCACAAGCTTGGAAGATTTTATTGTTTACCTGAAAGAGGAGATGCTGGATGCGGTTTATCTCCAGCAAAATTCCTTTGATCTGACCGACGCCAACTGCGGGGCAAAGCGCCAGCGCTATGTAATCGACAAATTGATCCGGGTGCTTGGCTCAGAATACGCCCTGAAGGACAAGGATGAGGCCCGGGGCTTCTTTAACCGCATGCGCCAGAAATTCATCGACTGGAACTATACGGAATTTATGAGCGAGGCTTTTAAGGCCAGGGAAGGGGAAATCGACCGGCAGTACGAAGAGGGCTGCGGGAAGTGCGGCCACGAGGCAGAAGCATTAGGAAGAGGCGGTGAGTAAGGATGAATAAAGTATATAACCGGATCGAATCCATAACCGGAAACGTGATTACGGTCCGCGCCAAGGGAATTCGGAATAACGAGCTGGCTACCGTCAGCACGCGTTTCGGCAAATCCCTTGCGGAAGTGAATAAAATTGAAGGCGACCTGGTTTCCCTGCAGGTATTCGCGGGCGGAAAGGGCGTGTCCACAGGGGATGAAGTGCGTTTCCTGGGACATGAGATGCAGGTATCCTTCAGTGAGGACCTTTTTGGCCGGGTATTCAACGGCTCCGGCGAGCCCATGGATAAGGGACCGGCCCTGACGGAAAATATGAAGCCCATCGGCGGCCCTTCCGTCAATCCCACGAAGCGTATTCTTGCCAACCGTATGATGCGCACCAATATTCCCATGATCGATATGTTTAACACATTGGTTGTCTCCCAGAAGCTTCCGATTTTCTCCATTTCAGGAGAACCTTACAATGAACTTCTGGCCCGCATCGCCATGCAGGCGGAGGCGGACGTGATCATTCTGGGCGGAATGGGATTAAAATACGACGATTATCTTTATTTCAGGGAAACCCTTTCCCAGGGCGGCGCTTTAAGCAGGACGGTTATGTTTATCCATACGGCCGCCGACCCTACGGTGGAATGTATGAAGATTCCGGATATGGCCCTGGCGGTGGCGGAGCAGTTTGCCCTCCAGGACAGGGATGTTCTGGTGCTTTTGACCGACATGACCAACTACGCCGACGCCATGAAGGAAATCGCCATTACCCAGGAACAGGTGCCTTCCAACCGCGGATATCCGGGCGATCTGTATTCCCAGCTGGCGGCCCGCTATGAGAAGGCCGTTGACTTTGACAATTCCGGCTCTGTGACGATTCTGGCCGTGACCACCATGCCGGGGGACGATGTGACCCATCCGGTTCCGGACAACACCGGCTACATTACGGAAGGCCAGTATTATTTAAAGGGCGGACGGATCGAGCCCTTCGGTTCTCTCTCCCGTCTGAAGCAGAACGTAAACGGCAAGACGAGAAAAGACCACCGGGCGCTGATGGACGCCATGATCCGCCTGTATTCTTCATACAGGGATACGGTTGAGAAGAAGAACATGGGTTTTGTCATGAACCGCTGGGATGAAAAGCTTCTCAAATATGGAAAATTATTTGAGGACAAGCTTATGAGCCTTTCCGTAAACCTTTCCCTGGAAGATGCCCTGGATTTGGGGTGGCAGATTCTTGCGGATTGTTTTGAAAAGGATGAAACGGGCATGAAATCCGATCTGATTGAAGAATTCTGGCCTGAAAAATAAGGAGGGGGCAGGAACCTTGGCAAAAATTAAATTGACAAAAAATGAATTAAAGGTACAAAAAGATGCGTTAAAAATGTACCAGAGATATTTGCCTACCCTGACTCTCAAGAAACAGCAGCTCCAGTCCGAGATCCGCGCCATTGAAGCCAACGCGAAAGCCGTAAGGCAGCAGAAGACAGCCCTTGAAAAGGAGTTTGAGCAGTGGATTGCCGTCTTCAGCGAAGCGGAGGCATTTCCGGAAGGAATCATTACTGTTGCCAATATCCGGAAAGGAACCGGCAATATCGCGGGGGTTACGATTCCCACTTATGAAGGGGCGGATTTTTCCAGAGGGGATTACGATTTGTATGAAACCCCTCTGTGGGTCGATCTGGCGGCGAACCATATGGAAAAGGCCATGGAACTGGATCTGGAAGCGGAGGTGCTGGATGAGCAGGTTCGGCTTTTGCAAAAAGAGCTGCTTACCACATCCCAGAGAGTCAACTTGTTTGAAAAGGTGAAAATTCCTGAGACAAAGGAAAATATTAGAAAGATTTCGATTTATATGGCAGATCAGCAGGTCAGCGCAGTCGTCCGCTCTAAAATCTCGAAAAAGAAGATAGGGCAGGCGAATGAGGCTGCCGCCGGAAGGGAGGTTGCAGTCCCATGATTGTGCCGATGAAAAAAGTTTCTCTCATCGTCCTTAACGGCGAGAGAAAAAACGCGCTGAAAAAGCTGCGTAAGCTTGGGCTTTTGCACATTGAAATCAAAGAGGGCAAAGGGCCGCGGCTTCTTAAGCTGAAGGAGCAGATCGCTTCCCTGGAAAAGGCGCTGTTCGCGGTTGCGGACCAGGGAACCAAGGGGATGGCCCAAAAGGAAGCGGACATGAAAGAGTCCCTTTCCATCGCCGGAAGAATTGATTCCCTCCAGGAAGAGCAGAAGAAATGCTATGAGGATATTTCCGCATACGGGACGGAGCTGGAGCGGATCAAAGCCTGGGGAGAGCTGGACCCTGGGGAGATTGCGGTTCTGGCCGAAAAGGGGATTGTCCTTTCTCTCCATGAAATGAGTCCTTCCGGGTATGATAAACTGGGGGATGCGGTGCAAAGGATTGTGCTGGAGCGCACAAAGAATGTGGTGCGTTTCCTTCTTCTGCAGGATGAGGAATCCATCAACGAGGAAGATAGGGCCGCCCTGGAGAGCAGCCGGTTTAAGCTTCCAAACGTATCAACAGCAGAGCTTAAAAGGAAGCTGGAAGATTCTGAAAAACAGCTAAAAGGCATAAAAGAAGAGCTGGCTTCTCTGGCGGCTTATGGGGCCAGCATGGAGGGGGCCATCGAGGCCTTAAAAAAGGAAGTCCAGTTTGAAACCTATGCCAGCGGAATGGGAGAGGAAGACCTCTCGGAAGACGCTTCCGGAGGGGTTACGGTAGCCTATCTCGTGGGGTTCCTTCCTGCGGAGGATTTAGGCAAGCTTCAGGCCATGGCCAGGGAAAACGCATGGGGGCTTTTGGCGGAGGACCCGACGGAGGAAGACGACGCGCCCACCAAGCTGCAGAATAATAAGTTTGTCAGCCTTGTTTATCCTGTGACGGATTTCCTTGGAAGTATGCCGGGGTATTTTGAGCCGGATATTTCCGGATGGTTCCTGGTATTTATCACGATATTTGTGGGGATCATTTTCGGAGACGGCGGGTACGGCCTTCTGATCTGCGGTATAGCGGCTGCCATGATGATTAAGAGCCGGAAAGAGAAAAAGGCGGTCGCCCCCATCGCGTGGCTGCTCCTTCTGTTTGGCGCAATGACCGTTGTTTGGGGAACCATTACCTGCTCTTGGTTCGGCCTGGCGCCGGAGGCGCTGCCGGGATGGCTAAAAAGCATGTCCGTGCCGGTGATTTCCAATGTATATTCTGATAAGGTCTGGTATCCGTTCTGGACAGGCGGGCAGGCAGGGCTTACCACAAGCCAGAATGTACAGATCCTGATGTTTGTGATCGCGCTGGTGCAGCTGCTGATCGCCCATGGAAGCGGGGCATTAGGAAACCGGGGCTCCTTAAAAATGCTTGGGGATATTGGTTCCATCCTGGAGCTGGTGGGAATGTTTTATGTGGTTCTTTCACTGGTGGTGAACAGCGCGGTATTTGGCCTGGACCTTGTAGTGTCGGGGATTCCGGTGGGTACCATTGCCATTGCCCTTGTGGGCATCGGATTCGCGGTGAATTTCATTTTCGGGAACTATGAGACAAGCATTTTGCAGTCCATTCTGGACAGCGTGAAGGATATTGTTTCCATGCTGCTTGGCGTTGTCAATGTATTTTCCGACATTGTTTCTTATATCCGCCTTTGGGCGGTGGGACTGGCCGGAGCGGCAATCTCCGCGACGATCAACGATATGGTCAGCCCGCTGCTGGGACATTTTGTCTTTATTATATTTGCCGTGGTCGTGCTGGTATTCGG